>MVPZ01000165.1 GCA_002067045.1 Methanomassiliicoccales archaeon PtaB.Bin134
GTACTCCTCAAGGGAGCCGTCGAGCACGATCAGTCCGGTGGCCATCTGCAGCACCGCCGCTCCGGCGAAGGGGAAAACGTTCAGCGCGGCCAGTGCGGTGCCGGACATCCCCCGGGGGAAGGCGTCCTTGACCTGCCCGTATATCGGCACGTACCACCCGGCGAAGAAGCCGAAGATGAAGTGTAGCAC
This sequence comes from Methanomassiliicoccales archaeon PtaB.Bin134, assembly GCA_002067045.1. The sequence continues at coordinate 190 of MVPZ01000165.1, forward strand.
GACGTACATCCACTGCTCGCGCATCGCCCCCGCGGACAGCCACATGGCCCCCCAGCAGAGGGTGAAGCAGGCCGTGCCGATCAGCAGCACCTTCCTCCGGGACCTCAGTACCCTGTCCGAGATGAACCCCGCGGCCGGGCAGCCGGCGATCATTCCCAGGCCCACGAAGGTCAGGGAGAAGCCGTAATCCACCTTGTCCCATCCCAGCACATCCCGGAAGAACGGTCCTCCCAGCAGCCCCTGGTACACCATCAGGCTGCCGTACATGAAGAAGAATATGGCCGCGTATGGCCAGAAGCGCATCCCCGAGCCGAAGACCCGGCGGAGGGAGACCAGCACCGGCATCCTCTCCTCGGCCTCCCGGTCCACTGCGGGCAGCCCCACCTCCTCCGGGCGGTCCCGGACGAGAAGCCACATCAGCCAGGTGAGCACCGCGGTCAGCACTCCCAGGGCCAGGAACACCCTCTGCCATCCCGCGTAGTCGGACATGGCTGCCAGCGGTCCCGCTGCCGCCAGCCCTCCAACGTTCCCCACGGTGAGCAGCAGCCCCGTCAATGTGCTGAACTCGTCCCTGCGGAACCAGGAGGAGAGGACCTTGAGGGTGGGAACGTAGACCATGGCCACCCCCACGCCGATCATAACCCTGCCCAGCACCACCATCTCGAAGCTCACGGCCAGGGCGGTGACGAAGGCTCCCAGGGCGGAGATGGCCGTGAAGGCGCAAACGGTCCGGCGGGGCCCCCAGCGGTCGGTGAGCACGCCGCAGGGCAGCTGCATCACCGTGTAGGCGTAGAAGTACGCGGAGCTGAGCACGGCGATGGAGGCCAATCCGACGCCGAAACTCTCCTGCAGGTCCGTGGCCAGGACCGCCGGGGACACCCGGTGGAAGTACACCAGGAAGTAGGTGAGGGCCAGGATGCCGAACACGGTCCAGCGGTTCCACAGGAGCCGGGCATGCCGGTGATACTTTTCCCTCGATCTCCCACCGCCCGCGGCCTTCAGGCCCATGAGGGGAGGGAAGCCCATCTTCCCGATTAATACATTCGCTGAGGGTCCGCCGGGCCCATGGGGGCAGGTGGATCACTTCATGGACGGTCCCCGACAGGCCCTGGTCAGTACCTTGACCTTCTCCCTGACGTCCCGGGGATCGCTCCCGTTCAGGGTCATGGCCACCAGGGCGCTGCCCACGATGACCCCGTCCACCCCCGCGGCCCTGGCCATCCTCACCTGATCCGGACCGGAGATGCCGAATCCCGCGGCCACGGGAACAACGCGATCGATTGAACGGGCCTCGCGCACCATCCTTCCCAGCTGCTCCCCGATGCCGTCGGAGGCCCCGGTCACACCGGTCCTGGTGACCAGATACAGGAAGCCGGACGTCGCTTCCATCAACGCCCTCTGCCTTTCCACCGGCGTGAGCGGAGTGGTCAGCTGCACCAGGTCCATTCCCTGTTCACGGCACACGGCCCGCAATCCAGGGGACTCATGAAGGGGCAGGTCCGGAACGATGAGGCCGTCCGCGCCGGCCTCCAGGGCCTCGCGGACGAAGCGCTCCTCGCCCCTGCGGAATATGGGGTTGTAGTAGCCCATGAGCACGATCGGCCTCTCCGTCCTCCGACGCAGTTCCCTGACCATGTCCATGACCTGCATCGGGGTGATGCCGTTCTCCAACGCCCTGACCCCCGCCTCCTGTATCACCGGGCCGTCGGCCACCGGGTCGGAGAAGGGAATGCCCACCTCCAGCACGTCCGCTCCCCCCTCCAGGCAGGCCATTCCGAATTCCATGAACCGCTGCCTATCGGGGACCCCGGCCATCAGATAGCAGACCAGGGCGGCGCGCCCCTCATCCCGTGCTTTTGCGAACGCCTCATTAATCCTGCTCATTCCACCACCCCCAGGCCGAACACCGTCTCCAGGTCCTTGTCCCCCCGCCCGGAGATGGTTATGACCACCACCTCGTCCCTGCTCATCCTCCCTGCCTCCATCATCCCCGCGTGCACCGCGTGGGCGCTCTCCAGGGCCGGAATTATTCCCTCGACCCGGGAAAGGGTCACGAAGGCCTCCAGGGCCTCCCGGTCGGTCACGCCCACGTAGCTTGCCCGTTCCAGGTCCTTCAGCAGACAGTGCTGCGGACCAACCCCCGGGTAGTCCAGGCCGGGGGCCACGCTGTGCGCCTCCTTTATCATGCCGTGCTCGTCCTGCAGCAGGTAGGCCTTGCAGCCCTGCAGCACCCCCACCTCCCCGCGGCTCAGGGAGGCGGAATGGCGTTCCGTGTCCAGCCCGTCCCCGGCGGCCTCCGCCCCCAGCAGCCGGACACGGTGGTCCTGGATGAAGGGGTGGAAGGTCCCGATGGCGTTGCTCCCTCCGCCCACGCAGGCCACCAGCAGGTCCGGGAGGCGGCCCTCGGCCTCCTGCAGCTGCCGGCGTATCTCCCGTCCGATCACGCTCTGGAAGTCGCGCACCATGCTGGGATAGGGATGCGGTCCCGCGGCCGTGCCCAGGAGATAGTAGGTGCTCTCCACGCTCTCCGCCCAGTCGCGGAACGCCTCGTTGATCGCGTCCTTGAGGAGCATCGAACCGGAGCGCACCTCGTGCACCAGGGCGCCCATGAGCCTCATGCGGAACACGTTCATACGCTGCCTGGCCACGTCCTTCTCCCCCATGTATATCTCCGCCCGCAGGCCCAGCACCGCGGCGGCCATGGCCGTCGCGGTCCCATGCTGCCCCGCGCCGGTCTCGGCGATCAGCCGTCCCTTGCCCATGCGCTTGGCCAGCAGGGCCTGCCCCATCACGTTGTTGAACTTGTGCGCTCCGCCATGGCACAGATCCTCCCTCTTCAGGTATATCCTGGCCCCCCCGCACCTTTCGGTGAGCCGTCTGGCGAAGTACAGGGGCGTCTCCCGCCCACCGTAATGCCGGTTGTACATCTCCAGCTCCTGAACGAAGGCCGGGTCCTCCATGGCCCTCAGGTATTCCCTCTCCAGCTCCAACAGGGCGGGCACCAGCACCTCCGGCACGTACTGTCCGCCGTACACTCCGAACCTAGCTTCCATCAATTCTCACCTTTCAATGCTCTGATGAGCTCGCTCACCATGAGGGGGTCCTTGCCCCCGGCGCGCTCCACCCCGCTGGACACGTCCAGGGCGTAGGGCGAAACAATCTCCACGGCCTCCCGGACGTTCTGCGGTCCTATTCCCCCGGCCAACACCACCGGCAAAGGGTCCAGCTCCTCCCGCAGCCTCCGGCTCAGGCTCCAATCGTGGGCACGGCCGTTGCCTCCGGCCCGGGGCCCGGGGCTGTCCAGCACCAGGGCCTCCAGGCGCTCCGCCGCGCAGGGATCGATCTTCACCCCCGGACGCACCGTCAGCATCCCCCAGACCGGCACTCCCATATCCGAAACCTCCTTCAGCAGACCCGGATCGAGGGGCGAGTGCAGCTGCAGCACATCGGGTTCCAGGGTCCTGATGATCACCCTGAGCGCTTCCATCCGGGTCTCGGTGGTCACCGCCACCCTAACCCCGTCGCACACGGACATCAGCTCCGCGGCCCTCTCCAGCGGAAGGCAGCGGGGCGAATCGGACCGCACCACGAATCCAAGGTAGTCCGCCCCCCGGCAGGCCTCCAGGTCCCGGAGGGCGCGCAGGCCGCATATCTTCAACAGGGTCATGCGCCCAGCCTCAGGGAGATGAGCTTGTCCCTCGGGCATGGGGAGGAGCTCAGGGCCGTGCCTATCAGCACCCCGGAACCCCCCAGCTCCCGGACCCTGCGGAGGTCCTCCAGGGAGCCCATCATGCTCATGACCAGGGTCGGCCGCTCGTCTCCCCGGACCAAGGTCAGGGCTTCTGCGAGAAGGTCCGGGCCGGGCCTGAATGAACGCAGGTCCCGGCGGTTGTAGGCCAGGACATCGGCCCTGGAGCCCCGGGCCTCCTGGAGCTCCTCCAGCGAGGAAGCTTCCAGCACCACCTCCAGCCCCAGGCTGTGCGCGTGTTCCATCAGGTCGTCCCTCCCCTCGGCCAGGTCCATGTCGAAAACACCCTGTATGAGCAGGATGGCGGAGGCCCCCGCGCGGGCGGCGCAGTTCACCTGCTCCCGGTCCACCACGAAGTCCTTCATCATCACCGGCAGCCCGGTCCGGCAGGCCATCCTCAGGTAACGGAGCGAACCCTGGAAGAAGCGGGGCTCGGTGAGCACGGAGAGGCCCGCGGCGCCACCGGAACGGTAGTCCTCGATCAGCTCCTCGGCAACATGCGTTCCCAGCCTTCCGGCCACGGGAGAGGCCAGCTTGACCTCCGCCACCACCGGGAAGCTCTCGCTCTCGCCCAGGGCGGAGACCATCGAGGGCCGGGGACCTTGTCCACAGACAGCTGCCTCCGAGGTGCTGTAGAACCCGCAATCCACCAGTTCCCTGGCGTTCTGGACCAGCAGTGACAGTCGGTCCTCCACCCCGCTCAGCAAGCGACCTCACCCCTGCTCGCCGCTATGTACTCCCTCATCCGGTTGAAGGCCCTCCCGCTGTCGACGGTCATCTCGGCCAGGGACACCCCGGAGGCCAGAGTGGGCACCTTACCGGCGATCAGCAGGGCGCAGGCGGAGTTCAGCAGCACCGCGTCCCTGCGCTCGCCGAGCTTTCCCCTGAGTATCTCGCAGCAGGCCCGGGCGGCCGCCTGCGGGGCCATCTCCGCTACCGCACCGGGGGCGCAGGTCCGGAACCCCAGCTCCTCCGGGGTCAGCTGGTACCTTTCAACCTCCCCGTTCCGGAGCTCGCAGACCGTGGTCGGTCCGCACAGGGACACCTCGTCCATGCCCGGGAGCCCATGCACCACCATGGCCCTCTCCACCCCCAGGAGCTCGAGGGCCTGCGGGATGATATCCAGGAGGGAGGGGTCGCTCACTCCCATGAGCTGCCTTCGCGGTCCCAACACGGGGTTCATCAGCGGGCCCATGACATTGAAGAGGGTCCTCCGGGGGACCAGCCGCCTGGCCTTGGCCACGCGGCGCATCGCGGGATGGAAGCCAGGAGCGAACAGGAAGGTGAAACCGAACCGGTCCAGCATCCTCTGGCAGGCCTCCACGCCGGGGGATATGTCCGCCCCGATGGACTCCAGCAGGTCCGCGCTGCCGCATCTGCCGATGGAGGAACGGTTGCCATGCTTGGCCACCGGGACCCCGGCCGCGGAGACCACGAACGAGCTGACGGTGCTGATGTTGAAGGTCCTCACCGTCGCCCCTCCGGTCCCGCAAAGGTCCATGACCATGGGATGGCGGGTGGCGATGCGCACGCTCTGCGCGTAGAACACCGAGACCATGCCCATGAGGTCCTTCAGCGAATCGCCCTGCGAGGACATCTCCCGCAGGCGATCGGCGATGTCCTGGTCGGACATCCTGCCCTCCAGTATGCGCGAGGCGAACATCTGGGCGGGCATCTCTCCGGCGCTGCTCATTCCACCGCCTCCAGGGCAGCCACGAAGTTGGCGATAAGGTCGTCCCCCCGGTCGGTCAGCACCGATTCGGGATGGAACTGCAGCCCCTCGATGGGGAAGCGGCGGTGCCGCAAGCCCATGACCACCCTCTCCTCGCTGCGCGCGGAGACCTCCAGGCAATCCGGGAGGCTGTCCTCCACCACGGCCAGGGAATGATACCTTCCGGCGGTCAGCGGGGAGGGCAGGCCCCGGAACACGCCGCGCCCGTCATGGGTCACCAGCGAGGAACGGCCATGCATGGGCGAGGGGGATAATTCCACCCGGCCCCCGAAGGCGCAGGCGATGCCCTGGTGTCCCAGGCACACCCCCAGGGTGGGCAGCCGGGGCGAGATCCCTTTCAGCAGCTCCATGCAGACCCCGAAGTCCCCGGAACGGGAGGGATGTCCCGGCCCAGGGGATATGACCATCCCCTGGAAGCGCCCCTCGACCATCCGAGGGTCGACGAGGTCGTTGCGCACCACCGTCGGCTCGGCCCCGGCAGCGGCCAGGGAGTGGGCCAGGTTGTACACGAAGGAATCGTAGTTGTCCACCACCAGCACCCTGGGCCTCATGCTCCCCCCTCGCAGATCTGCAGGGAGCGGTGCAGGGCCCCAAGCTTCCCCTGACATTCCTGATACTCCCTCTCCGGCCGGGAGTCCAGCACGATTCCCGCCCCTGCCTGCAGGTAGATGCGGTCCCCGTTGACAAAGGCCGAGCGGATGGTGATGGCGGTGTCCATGTCGCCACTGTCGGAGATGTATCCTACCGCCCCGGCGTACGGCCCCCGCCCCCGGCCCTCCAGGGATTCGATGAGCCTGATAGCCCGATGCTTGGGCGCCCCGCTGACCGTGCCCGCGGGGAACACCGCGGTCAGGGCGTCCAGGGCGTCCTTGTCCTGGCGCATGATCCCGCGCACCCTCGATACCATGTGCTGCACGTGGCTGTACTCCTCCACCCGCATTAGGTCGGCCACCTCCACCGAGCCGTATTCGCAGACCTTCCCCAGGTCGTTCCTGGCCAGGTCCACCAGCATGACGTGCTCGGCCCTCTCCTTGGGGTCGGAGAGCATGGCGCTGCGGTTGCTCCTCCTCTCCCTCAGCCCTGCGCCCAGGGGGCAGGTGCCGGCTATGGGATAGGTGACCGCCTCCCTTCCGCGCACGGTGACCAGGGTCTCCGGGCTGGAGCCCAGGACCTTGCGTTCCCCGAAGTCGAGGAAGAACATGTAGGGGGAGGGGTTGACCTCCCGCAGGCGCAGGTATAAATCGAACGGGTCCCCCTCGAAGCGGTGCTCCCGGTGGCCGGAGAGCACCACCTGGAAGGCCTCGCCCTCGGTTATGC
>MVPZ01000166.1 GCA_002067045.1 Methanomassiliicoccales archaeon PtaB.Bin134
CGCCGTCCCGGATAAGGATTAAGTACCGTTCCCCGTTCCAGAAGGGTGATGAGCACAGACAAGAGGTCGTCCCGTCCCATCATCGACGAGAACGAATGCAAGGGATGCGGCCGCTGCGTGGCCGCCTGCCCCAAGAAGGTCTTACGTTTATCGGGCCGCATCAACCGCCGCGGTTACAACGCCGTGGAGTACGTGGGCGAGGGATGCGTGGGCTGCGCCACCTGCTTCTACAACTGCCCCGAACCGTACGCCATCAGGGTCGACGACGGGAGGGAGTGATCGCATGAGGAAGTTCATCAAGGGAAACGAGGCGGTGGCCGTGGGCGCCATTTACGCCGGATGCGACGTCTACTTCGGATACCCCATCACCCCGGCCAGCGATATCGCGCACGCGGTGGCGGAATACTTCCCCCAGCTGGGCCGGGAGCACCTGCAGGCCGAGTGCGAGACCGGGGCCATCAACATGATATTCGGAGCGGCCGCGACCGGAAAGCTGGCCATGACCGCCTCATCAGGACCTGGGATATCCCTGATGCAGGAGGGGCTGTCCTATTTGGCCGGAGCGCAGCTTCCGGCGGTGATCGTCAACGTGCAGCGGGTAGGCCCTGGCCTGGGGAACATAGGCCCGGAGCAGGGCGACTACAATCAGGCGGTGAAGGGCGGGGGGCACGGGAACTTCCACAACATCGTGCTCGCGCCGTCCTCCGTGCAGGAGATGTGCGACCTGACCATGAAGGCCTTCGAGCTGGCCTTCAAGTACCGGAACCCCGCAATAGTGCTGGCCGACGCGGTCCTGGGGCAGATGATGGAGTTCCTGTCCTTCCCGGAAAGGCCGGCGGCCATCCCGGAGGTATCCTCCTGGGCGGTGCAGGGCGACGCGGCCACCAGGGGGAACCTGGTCTCCTCCATCTACCTGGACAACGAGCTCCAGGAACGACACAACTGGATGCTACAGGACAAGTACGCATCGATGGCCGCGGACGCCATGGCCGAGAGCTATCTGACCGAGGATGCCGAGATACTGCTCACCGGCTATGGCACCAGCTCCCGGGTGGCCCGCTCGGCGGTGGATGCTCTCAGGAACGAAGGGATAAAGGCCGGGCTCTTCAGGCCGATGACCCTGTTCCCATTCCCCACCAGGCAGCTGAACGAGGCCGCCAGGGCCGGAAGGGTGCTGGTGGTTGAGCTGAGCAACGGCCAGTACCGCGACGACGTGCTCCTGCACCTGGACCGCGACATGAGCTGCCGGGTGGAGCTGATCAACCGCATGGGCGGGAACATGATGAAGGTGGAGGACGTGGTGGCCGCGGCCCGCAGGATGCTGGAGGTGAGGGCTTGAAGGAGGCCCAGGGTTTCTACGAGACCTTCGACCGCAAGGAGAAGGGCACCCGGGCCACCCATTACTGCCCAGGGTGCGGACACGGCATCATCCACAAGCTCATCGCCGAGGCCATGGTGGACCTGGGCATACAGGACCGCACCGTGTTCGTGTCCCCGGTGGGCTGCGCGGCCTTCTGCTTCCATTACTTCGACTGCGGCAACGTGGCTGGGCCTCACGGCCGGGCCTCGGCCGTGGCCACCGGGGTCGCCAGGTCGCTCCCGGAGAGCGTGGTCATCTCCTATCAGGGCGACGGGGACCTGGGGGCCATCGGCTTCAACAACGCCTTCCAGGCCGCCAACCGCGGGGAGCACTTCGCCTGCTTCTTCGTGAACAACTCCATATACGCCATGACCGGGGGCCAGATGGCCCCCACCACCATGCTGGGGCAGAAGACCACCACCACCCCCTTCGGCCGCGACGCGGTGAAGGAGGGATATCCACTGAAGGTCTGCGAGGTCCTGAACCAGCTGGATGCCCCGGTGTTCATCGAGCGCGTCTCCGTGGCCGACACCAAGCGCATAATGCAGGCCCGCAAGGCCGTGCGCAAGGCCCTGGAGATCCAGAGGGACGGCAAGGGATACGCCTTCGTGGAGTTCCTCTCGCCCTGCCCCACGAACTGGCGCATGGACGCGATCGCCGCGGCCAACTTCGTCACCGAAAAGATGGAGAAGGTGTTCCCTCTGGGCAACCTGCGGGACAGGAGCGCGGATGCGGCGCCCATGCCCAACCCCGTCAGGCGCGTGGGGATGAGGGAGCTGTTCGGGGCCGGCCAGGAGGGTGGCGCGGCCAAGGCCGATGCGGCCTTCCGGGAGCGCAGGTTCAAGTTCTCCGGGTTCGGGGGGCAGGGGGTGCTCTCCCTGGGGCTGGTGGTGGCCGAGGCCGCCGGACGCTCCGGGCGCTTCGTATCCTGGCTGCCCAGCTACGGACCGGAGCAGAGGGGCGGGTACGCCTCCTGCTCGGTGGTGGTGAGCGGCAGGGAGGTGGGATCGCCCACCGTGGACCGGCCGGACGTGCTGGTGGCCATGAGCCAGCAGGCCGCGGAGCGCTTCGCCATGACCGTTCCCTCCGGGGGAACGATCATCTACGAGGCCTCGCTGCCTCGCCCGGTGGCCAATGAGGGGGTCAGGGTGCTGGCCTTCCCCGCAAGCCAGGTGGCCGCGGAGGCCGGAACGCCCAAGGCGGCCAACACCGCACTGCTGGGCGCGCTGACCGCGCTGGGCCTGCACGACCTGCCCGAGGACAAGGTGCTGGAGGCCCTGGACGAGAGCTTCGCGGCCAAGCCCGCCCTGGTGGAGAGGAACCGCAAGGTGTACCAGGCGGCCTTCGCCTGGGCCAGGGAGAACCTTTAAGGGCGCATTGTCGCCCTGCTCTTTCCCTTCCCCTTTTTCCGGCAAAATGCACCGCAGGAAGGAAGTTTCTTAAACGGAATCCGGATTAGGTAAGCTCATTGCGGACTGGGCCTGATGCCTGGATGCCAAGCGGAGGATGAAGCATTGACCACTTCTGACAAGATAGGAGCGCGGATCAGAACGTACCGTGAAAGATTGAACCTGAGCATCGAGGACCTGGCCAGGAATGCCGGCGTGGAGGTAAATCTTGTCAGGAGGGCCGAGGAGGGGGAGGTGTATCCGCCGCTGGGGGTCATGGTGAGGATCTCCCGGGCCCTGGGACAGAGGCTGGGCACCTTCATGGACGATCAGGTGCGCCAGGACCCCGTGATCACCCGCCGCGAGGAACGCTGCGAGGAGACCGCCGCCCACAAGGACGGGGCGGTGGGCAAGTACCACTACTATCCGCTGGGCAAGGGCAAGACCGACCGGCACATGGAGCCCCTGTTCATCGTCATTCAGCCCAGCGAGGACCGCGGCACCTCCTCCCATGAGGGAGAGGAGCTGGTCATCGTGGTCAGGGGCGAGGTGGAGCTTCTCTACGGCAAGGACAGGCACCTGCTGAAGGAGGGCGACTCCATGTACTACAACTCCGTGGTGCCCCACCACCTGGGAGCGGCCAACGGCGAGGAAGCGCACATCTACGCCGTGGTGTACACCCCCTTCTGAGGTGAGAATGTGCTCAGGGACAACATAACCAGGGAGGCCACCATCGGCCAGCTGCTCGACGAGGTGGTCGCTCAGGTCCCGGACCAGGACGCGGTGGTCTACGTGGACCGCGATTACCGGATGACCTGGAGCCAGTTCCGGGACACTGTGGACAAGGCGGCCAAGGGGCTCATGGCCCTGGGGGTCAAGAAGGGGGAGAAGGTGGCGGTCTGGGCCACCAACGTCCCGCACTGGGTCACCCTACAGTTCGCCACGGCTAAGATCGGGGCGATATTGCTCACCATCAACATCAACTACCGCAACGCGGAGATCGATTACGTGCTCCGGCAATCGGACTGCGAGAACATATTCCTGATCGACGGCTACCGGGACACCGATTACGTCAACACCCTGTACGAGCTGGTCCCCGAGCTCAAAGAGCAGCCCCGGGACCTCCTGCGCTCGGAACGCTATCCGCATCTGCGCCGCGTGCTGTTCATGGGACCGGAGAAGCACCGCGGCATGTACTCCTGGAACGAGCTGTTGGCCATGAGCTGCGCGGTGAGCGACGAGCAATATGCCGAAAGGCAGGCGGAGCTCTCCACCTACGACGTGGTGAACATGCAGTACACCTCCGGGACCACCGGATTCCCCAAGGGGGTCATGCTCACCCATCACAACATCACCAACAACGGCTACTGGATCGGGGCTAACATGAACTACTCCACCGCCGACCGGGTGTGCATCCCCGTGCCGCTATTCCACTGCTTCGGCTGCGTGCTGGGGGTCATGGCCTGCCTGAACCACGGGGCCACCATGGTGATCCTGGAGAAGTACGACCCGGTGAACGTGATGATGTCCGTGGAGCGGGAGCGCTGCACCTCGGTGTACGGGGTCCCCACCATGTTCATCAGCATCCTGGACCACAAGCTGTTCCGCAAGTTCGACTTCTCCACCCTGCGCACCGGGATCATGGCCGGATCGCCCTGTCCGGTGAAGACCATGAAGGAGTGCGTGGAGCACATGAACATGCGCGAGGTCACCATCGTGTACGGTCTCACTGAAACCAGCCCGGGCATGACCCAGACCCGTTTCGACGAGCAGAGCCTGGAGAAGAAGTGCTCCACGGTCGGAAGGGCGCTTCCGGGCATCGAGGTGGCGGTCATCGATCCGGAGACCGGGGAGCATCTTGGCCCGGGAAAGCACGGCGAGCTGTGCTGCCGCGGACACAACGTGATGAAGGGATACTACAAGATGCCCGAGGAGACGGCCAAGGCCATTGACAAGGAGGGATGGCTGCACTCCGGGGACATCGGCATGGTGGACGGGGACGGCTACTACGCGGTCACCGGGCGCCTCAAGGACATGATCATCCGCGGGGGGGAGAACATCTACCCCAAGGAGGTGGAGGACTTCATCCACCACATGGATGGCGTGCAGGACGTCCAGGTCGTGGGGGCCCCCTCGGAGAGGTACGGGGAGGTGCCGGCGGCCTTCATCATCAGGAGGCCGGGGGCGGAGCTGACCGCCGAGGACGTGGTGGACCATTGCCGCGGGCAGATCGCCTTCTACAAGATACCCAAGCACGTGCACTTCCTGGAAGAGTATCCGCTGACGGCCAGCGGGAAGATAATGAAGGTCAAGCTGAGGGAGATGGCCGCCAAGCTCTGGCCGGACGCCTGACCGGCAATGTATATCTAGTTCCAGCTGCCATAGTTCCTTCCACAGGTGCTAGCACATGCCAGAGAAGGACGTGACCGTGGTTCTCAACGAGAAAGGCCAGGAATTGAAGAAGCTGTTCAAGGACTTCGACGCCAACATCGAGCAGTGGAAGTTCTCCGTGGAGGAGACCAAGGAAGGCATACGCGTGGAGTTCGCGGCCAAGGCCCTGCTGAAGAAGAAGGCCGAGAAGGAGTGATCAGGACAGCAGCTCCATCAGCCTGTCCCTTTTCCCGGGGGTCATCTTGAAGTCCGGCCGGCGGTCCACCAGTTGAATGTAGCCCGCGGCCCGCTTCAGGTCCCGGACCCCGTAATGCTTCTTGGCCATCTTGACCACCTTCTCCGGGGTGGCGTGGTCCAGGAAGGAGGCCATCAGGCAGGCCAGGTCGTAGGCCAGCTTCTCTCGGTCCGGGGCGTCCTCCAGGTAGTGCCCCACGTCCATTATGTACACCCGGTCGGCGAACAGGAAGTTCTCCGGCTTGATGTCCCCGTGGAATATCCCGTTCTTGTGCATCAGGCGCAGGTGGCCGAAGGCCTCCTCCAGCTGATCGTCGCTGACCTTCCTGCTGGCCTGCGAGGCCGCCTCCAGGAACTCGGCCACGAAAAGCCACATGCCCCCGGGCAGGGCGAAGGTGCCCAGGGGCTTGGCCGTGGGGATGCCCAGCCTGTAGATCCGGCCCATGGTGGTGTACTGATGCTCGGCCAGCTCCCTGGCCGATCGGGTGAAGTTGAACAGGGCCGGGCGGCCCTCCAGCTGCAGGTACACGTTCTTCAGGAACTGGATGGTCTTCTCG
>MVPZ01000167.1 GCA_002067045.1 Methanomassiliicoccales archaeon PtaB.Bin134
CCCTGGAAATGCTGGACCGCAAGCGCGAGGCCCGCCCGGCCAAGAAGCACGGCAACATGCCGCTCTGAGGTGCCCAGATGAAGATCAAGATCATGGACACCGTGCTCCGGGACGCGCACCAGTCCCTGCTGGCCACCAGGCTGCGCACCGAGGACATGCTGCCGGCCGCGGCCATGCTGGACGAGGTCGGTTTCTGGTCCGTGGAGATGTGGGGCGGGGCGACCTTCGACACCTGCCTGCGCTTCCTGCGCGAGGACCCCTGGGAGCGCATAACCAAGCTCAAGAAGGAGATGCCCAACACCCCCTTCCAGATGCTGCTCCGGGGGCAGAACGTGGTGGGATACCGCCACTACGCCGACGACATCCTTGAGAAGTTCGTCAAGAACGCCTGCCGCCGGGGCATCGACGTCTTCCGCATATTCGACGCCCTGAACGACCACCGCAACATGCAGATGGCCATGCGCGCGGTGAAGAAGTACGGGGGGGTGGTGGAGGCCTCCATATCCTACACCATATCCCCGGTGCACACCATAGAGGGATACGTCAAGTTCGCCCGCAAGCTGCAGGAGATGGGCGCGGACACCATCTGCATCAAGGACATGGCCGGGATGCTGGCGCCCATGGACGCCTATGAGCTGGTCAAGCAGCTGCGCGAGGAGATCGGGCTGCCGGTGCACCTGCACTGCCACGCCACCTCGGGCATGGTCATGTCCACCTACATGAAGGCCATCGAGGCCGGGGCCGAGATCGTGGACACCGCCATCTCCAGCATGTCCCTCAGCACCTCCCAGCCTCCGACCGAGGCGGTGGTGGCCATGCTCCGCGGTACGGAATACGACACCGGACTGGACCTGAAGAAGCTCACCGCAGTCTCCGACCATTTCGCGGAGGTGCGCAAGAAGTACCACGCCTTCGAGAGCGGGTTCACCGGCATTGACACCAACGTGCTGGTGTACCAGATCCCGGGGGGCATGATATCCAACCTCATCTCCCAGCTGAGGGAGGCCAAGAAGGAGGACCGCCTCGCGGACGTGTACGACGAGGTGCCCAGGGTGAAGGCGGACCTCGGACATGTGCCGCTGGTCACCCCCACCTCCCAGATCGTGGGCACGCAGGCCGTGCTAAACGTGATCACCGGGGAGCGCTACAAGATGGTCACCAACGAGACCAAGAACCTGGTGCGGGGGCTTTACGGCAAAACTCCGGCAGAGATCGATCCCGCCATTCGCCGCAAGATCATAGGGGACGAGAAGCCCATCACCGTGCGTCCGGCGGACCTGCTGGAGCCGGAGTTCGAGAAGCTGTGCAAGGAGATCGAGGAGTACGCCTGCAAGGAGAACATGACCTGCTCCGAGGAGGACGTGCTGTCCTACGCGCTGTTCCCGCAGGTGGCCCTGGACTACTTCAAGCACCGCCAGATGATGGAGAAGGGTGTCAACTTCCGGGACCTGGCCGCTTTGGCCGTGCTGTACATGCGCTCCACCGAGCGCCATGTGGCCAAGCCCTCGTCCTCGGGTTCCGTGGACGCCTGGAAGTGCGCCGCGCGCACTGAGGCCGTGGGCCGCGGGGGGTGGCCGCTGTGAAGCTGCGCATCACCGTCAACGGGCACGAGTACGAGGTGGTGGTGGAGAAGAACGGCGGGGACTACCGCGTGGACATCGGCGACCACGTCTACAAGTGCATATTCAAGGACGAGAAGGTCCTGGTCAACGGCGAGGCCGCCGCGATCGCCATCGAGGGGGAGCTGGAGGCCGGGGCCAAGGTCACCTCCGACGACCGGGTCATGGAGGTAAAGCTCCAGCAGGTGCGGGAGATCGAGCGCATCACCGTGGAGGAGGACGAGCACAGCGGGAGGTCAGATGCGGCCTCAGGAGCGGTGCTGGCCCCCATGCCTGGCAAGATCATGTCCGTGAAGGTGAAGGTTGGCGACGCCGTCAACGCCAACCAGGTGGTGGCCGTCCTGGAGGCCATGAAGATGGAGAACGAGGTCCAGACCGAGGTGGCCGGCAAGGTCAAGGAGGTCCGGGTCAAGGCCGGGGAGACCGTGGACGGCAACCAGGTGCTGATCGTGGTGGAGCCCTAAAAGTCCAGGGACTCCGCCGCCTCCACCATCTCCGCCCTCATATCCGGGGCCGCGCAGATGGTGGCGCACACCTTCTCCCTTCTCAGCAGCTGTTCGGCCGCCCTCATGACCTGGTCCTCGCTCACCGCGTTGATGTCGCTGAGCTGCTCCTCTATGGTCTGCACCTCCCCCCGGTCCAGGAACTGATGGATGTGCGAGCTCATGTTCTGGTCCGGGCGGCAGGCGTTGCGCAGCAGGGAGCCCTTCAGCCCGTACTTGGCCCTCTCCAGCTCCCCCTTGGCCAGCCCCTCCCTCTTGAAAATGGACAGCTCCTGGCCCAGGGAGTCGAAGAGCCTGGCCACGTGCTCCATGGAGGTGGAGCAGTAGGTCATCAGGGACCCGCTGTCATGGAAGGTCAGGGGGTACATGCTGATGGAGTACACCAGCCCCTCCACCTCGCGGATGCGGTGGTTCAGGCGGGAGGAGGTCCCTCCGCACAGCACGGTGGCGAGCAGCGATTGCGTCAGCGCCCTGTGGTCCGGCGCGGGATAGGCCGGAACCCCCACGCCAAGGTAGGCCCGGTCCGAGGGCTTCTCGAAGAAGTTGACCCCGGTGTTCAGCTTCGGCCGGCGTCTCCTCTTGGGAGCGGCCTCCCCGGACACGTGGTCGAACCTCCCGGCCCATTGCAGCACCCTGGAGAAGTCCACGTTCCCCACCGCGCAGACCACCACGTGCGGCGGGTGGTAGTGGGTGCGGTGGTATTCCCTCAGGAAAGGGGAATCGAAGCGGTCCAGGGAATCCGGGGTCCCCAGGATGGAACGGGACAGGGGATGCCCCCGGTACATGGCCTCGGTCATCCGGGTGCGCAGGTGCAGGGCCGGGTCGTTCATGCGCATGCCGATCTCCTGCTTGACTATCCCCCGCTCCAGGTCCACCAGCCCGGGGTCCATGCGCGGGTTCAGGAACAGGTCCGCCAGCAGCTCCTCGCCGACCTGCAGGGACTCGTCAATGGTGAACGCGTAATAGGAGGTGTGCTCGTGGGTGGTGTAGGCGTTCAGGTAACCCCCGGAGGCCTCTATCTTCTCGTTGATCTCCCGGTAGTCCCTGGTCTCAGTTCCGCGGAAGAGCATGTGCTCCAGGAAGTGGGAAACCCCGCTCTCCTGCTTCCTCTCGTCCCGGGAGCCGACCGTGGCCGTGACCGACAGGGCCACGGTGTGCACGTAGGGCACGCTCTCCACGATGACCCTTATCCCCCCGGGGGTGCTGCCCACCTCGATGCTCTGGTCCACCCGGCGGCCTTCCCTAATCTGCTTGCCCATGCGCGATCACCGTATGAGGATGGAGATGGGTTCGGTCAGGCCCCGGACATCTTCCTTTCCTTCCTTCTGCGCAGCCAGCGGTAGAGATCGGACTCGTAACCGTTCTCATGCCCGCATTCGGGGCACCTCTCGTACCGGACGTCCACCGCGTTCCAGCCCCTCCAGCGCGGTTCGAAGCGGTGTCCGCAGGCCTCGCAGGAACGCATCTCCCTCATTTCTTGGACACCTGCTTGTTGTTCAGATAGTCCTTCAACCCGGAGGTGTCCAGGGCCAGCATGACCATGTCCCCCACGGTCTTGACGTCCTTGGTGAGGACGGTGATCTGTGAGGAGGGGGCGATCCCCTTCTTCAGGTCCAGGGCCTGCTTGGCGGACTTATCCAGCTTCACCCCGAACTTGGTGATCTCCCAGGTCCTTCCGGCATCGAAGTAGACATTGTCAAGATAGCCGATCTGCTTGCCGTCGTGCCCCACCACCCTCTTGTTCATGAGATCGCCGGCGCTCAGGGGGGCCTTGCGGTCCTCCAGCAGCACGTCCTTGACCTGGTCCATTTTAACGGCCAGGGTGACCGTGTCGCTCACCGATGACACCTGAGGGGCGGCCACATGCACCCTCTGGACCCCCAGGGCCTTCTTCTTCAGGTTCAATGCGGCCTCGTTGCCCTTGCGCACGCTGACCCGGATGGCGGTGACCTTCCAGTTGTCCACGTCCAGGGCGATGCCCTCGACGGTCCCGATGATGATGGCGTCCGCGCTGATGACCTCCTTGCCCACGATGTCCTCTAGTCCCGACATGTTCTCCCAGGCCGATTACGCCCTAGGGCGATATTAATCCTATCGTCCCCGTTCTAGTTTATCAGGACTGAGAATCGAGCGGACTGTTTCTTATACCTGATCCGGCCTGCGAATAATGGAATTGGATATGTCAGGCGATCGAACGCAGGGATCCGTCAAGGTGCTGGTGCTGGACGACGAGGAGGACTTCCTGGAGCTGTGCCGAGAGTTCTTCAGCAGGGAGGATGGGGTGCAGGCCGACTACATAACCTCCCCATCCAGGGCCTTGGAGATGCTGGAGAGGACCGGCTACGACGTTGTCGTCTCCGATCACACCCTTCCGGGAATGAACGGCCTGGAGTTCCTAAAGGCCCTCCGGTCCCTGCATACCGGCCTTCCCTTCATCCTGATAACCGGCCGCGGACGCGAGGGGCTGGCCCTGGAGGCCCTGCAGAGCGGCGCGGACTTCTACATGGAGAAGGCCGGGGAGGCACGCTCCCTGTTCGCCCAGCTCCTGAGCACGGTACGTACCCTGGCCGTCGACAGCGCCAGGGCCGCGGAGTGCCTGGTTGAACCCTTCCAGGTGTTCTCCCAGTCCAGGATCTACCTGGTCAGCAACGGCGGCGAGCGGGTGATGGCCGCTTCCAGCCGCTAGCGCGCCACGGTCCTGCTCTGCTGCCTCATGTACTGGGTGAGATACATCCCAGTGCCGCTCCCCAGCCCGGTGGAGCCGCTGCCCTTCCACCCCCCGAAGGGCTGGGAACCCACCATGGCCCCGGTGGTGGCCCCCCGGGCGCGGTTGGCGTAGCTGACCCCCGCCTCCATGTTCTCGAAGAAGTAGCTGACCTCCTCCTCGTCCTCGGAGTATATGCCGGATGTGAGCCCGTAATCCACGTCGTTGGCCCTGTGCACCGCGTCCTTGAGGTCGGTGAAGCGCTGCACGCACAGGAAGGGCAGGAAGAGCTCGTTCTTGATCAGGAAATGCTCCTCGGGAAGGCCGGTCACGATGGTGGGGGCCACATAATGTCCCGGCGGCAGGCCTGCCTTGACCTCCTGTCCGCCGGCGTGCACCACCCCGTCCTGACGAGCCATGGCGGAATGGGAGAGGTAATCCTCCACCGCCTTGCGGTGGATCACCGGCCCGATGAAGGTGGCCCTCTCCCGGGGGTCGCCCACCCTCAGCCTGGACACGTGCTTCAGCAGGGCCACCATGAACTCGTCGTACACCAGCTCGTGCACGTAGGCCCTGGAGCAGGCGCTGCACTTCTGCCCGGAGTAGCCGAAGGCGGCGGAGGCCACCCCGGCCACGGCCCTGGCCAGGTCCGCCTTCTCGGTGACAATGGCCGGGTTCTTGCCCCCCAGCTCGGTGATGACCGGGATGGGGTGGCGCCGGAGGGAGGATGCCAGCAATCGGTACCCCACCTCCTTGGAGCCGGTGAAGGCTATGCCGTCCACCTTGTCGCTGGAGACCAGGGCCTGGCCGGCGGCGGAGCCGCTGCCGGACAGTACGTTCACCACCCCGGGAGGGACCCCGGCCCTCTCGTAGATGTCGTAGAGCATGTGCACTGCCAGCGGCGCCGGGGTGGAGGGCTTGAGCACCGCGGTGTTCCCGGTGATGATGGCCGCGGTGAGCATGCCCGCGGAGATGGCCATGGGGAAGTTGAAGGGGCAGATCACCGCCCACACCCCGTACGGCCGCATAACGCTCACCGGCCTCTCGTCCTCGTAGGCCGGGGGCCTCTCCTCCTGGAAGCCGAGATTGATCTCCATCTGCTCCGCGTAGTAGGAGATGAAATCGATGGCCTCGTCCACCTCGCCCACCGCCTCGTAGCGGTTCTTGCCGTTGTCGAAGGTCACCGCCGCGGCGATCTCGAAGAGGTCCCTTCGCATGATCTCCGCGGCCTTGCGGAATATGGTGAGACGCTTGTCCAGATCCATCACCGACCAGGTCTGGAAGGCCCGGCGCGCGGAATCCAGGGCCATGGAGGCCTCCCTCTCCCCGCCCTTGGAGAACTCCCCCAGCACCAGGGCGGTGTCCATGGGGCTGGTGTCCTGGAAGTACTTCCCGGTGGACACCTGTTTGCCGTCTATAACGCTCTCATACCTGGTCTCCACCTCCAGGGACTGGGAGAAGCGCTCCAGCGCCCTCTCGTAGCGGCTGTGGAAAGCAGACTCCTCTCCGGCCTTGACCATGTTCTCGTAGGTGTTCTGATTGCGGAACCTCATGAGCCTCCCCTTCGCCATCATTATGAGGGGGAGGTCTATTAAGTGCATCGAAGGCGTGCTTCGCATTCTCACGCCAGTTCTCCCGCCACAAATTTATATCGGCCGTAACTCGTTGGCCTTCACAATCGTAGGAGAGATGCACCTTGCCCCTTTCACCCACCCATAAGGCCCTGACGCCCGGAGATATCCTAGCCATCGCCCGAGAGGAGCGGGAGGGGCTCCTGGCGCGCCACCGGGAAGGGGCGTGGCAGGAGACCCCCGGACCCGTGGCGGACATCGTGGGGGCGCTCTCCGCCCCGGACCTGTGGAAGGTGGACCTGGGAGCCTG
>MVPZ01000168.1 GCA_002067045.1 Methanomassiliicoccales archaeon PtaB.Bin134
GCCGCAGAAACGATGCCGTCAACATTGCCTCTGGTAATGAGGTGCTTGTCTCGGTCGTCCCTCGAAAAGCAACCGTTTCCCATCCGGTGAAAGTAATGGGACTCCAGACTACATAAATCTATGGCAAATTATCTAATTTTCATTATTCACCTCAGGATTGATATCCGCGGGAGGCCATGCGGTGATGTGCGATTCATAGGGGTGGACCTGGGCTGGAGGATGGACCCTCCCAGGGAGGAGGGGACCGGGTTCTGCCAGCTGGACGATGGCGGGAAGGTGGAGGTAGCCCGGACCATGACCTCCGACCAGGACATACTGGACGCCGTGGCCAGAGCGGGCGAGGCCTGGGTGGCCATAGACGCCTCCCTGAAGGTCCCGAACGAGACCGGGCTGCGCTCCTGCGAACGGGCCCTGAGGGGCCTGGGGATCAGGGTGCTGCCGACCAACCGCCGCTTCCTGGCCCGGTTCGGGGGGAGCAGGGGCGAGGTGATGGTCGATAAGCTCTCGGACCTGGGGTACCGTACCGCCGAGAAGGGAGGGGAACGGGGAAGGCTGATATTCGAGGCCTTCCCGCACGGCACCCTGCACCTGCTCTCTGGAGGGCGCCGCCCGGACTACAAGAAGGGTGCACCGCCCCATCGCGCCGAAGGCCGCAGGCAGGTGGTCGAACTCATCACCGGCTGGGAACCGGCCCTGGAGGCGCCCTCCGCTCTTCTCGCCGGGTCGCCGGACAAGGCCCTGGAGGACATACTGGACGCCTGGGTCTGCGCAGCCTGCATCTACTCCCACTGGTTAAATCACGGCCGAACCACTCTGATGGTAGGTGACATGGATGACGGACGTATCCTACTGGGGTGCCAGCGGCATGGGTGACAGGGAACGGCTTCTGCAGGAGTGCTTCGCCAGGGTGGGCGGGGAGCACGGCTTCACGGAGGTGCAGGCCAGCTGGGAGCGGTTCAAGGAGTTCAAGGCCACCTGGAAGCGGTGCGCCGCCAGCGCGGAGCTGCACATAACCGACTACATGATGGATTCCGGGGCGGACCTCATCACCGACCTGGCCCGTGGGATCTTCGGCAGGTTCGGACGGGGAGGCCCCCGGGACGTGTACTCGGAACGGCTTAAGAGGCACTTCCTGAGCCCGGAGTTCATAATCAGGAACCAGCCCCTCTACCTGAGGCGCAGCCGGAACCTGGCCTACACCCCCAAGGGCGGCGCCCACGACCTGGAGGCGCTACAGCAGGACCTATGGGACATGGGATTGGTACGCAGGACGCCGCACTCGTACATCACCTGGACCAGGGGGAACAACCGTCAGAGGGTGGGCTACTGCAGCGTGATCATGCGCGTGGTGGTGGTGAGCAGGGCACTGGACCGCAAGGACATACCCTCGTACGTTCCCGGCTACGTGCTGTACCACGAGCTCCTGCACCAGGAGAACGGACTGCGCTGCGGTTCCTATCACGACCGGGAGTTCCGGGAGCGGGAGGCCCTGCATCCGCACCACGAGGAGGCGGAGAGGTGGCTGAGGAAGGTGGTCGCCGACCCTCAGTTTCGATGAGGCGGGCAGAATTCTTTTAAGGACGCAAGACCAAACCGGGGATGATGGAGATGAAGAAGACCATAAGGATCAACGAGCTCAAGGCCGGAGGGGCGGTGGATGACCTGTTCGCGGTGCGCTTCAAGAAGCCGGTCTCCGCGTACAAGAACGGATACAGCTTCCAGCTCTGGGTCTCCGATTCCGGTGGCGACATGGCCGTGAAGTACTGGGGCGAGCGGGACGAGAGGAAGGTGAGGGCGCTCTTCGACACCATGGCCAAGGGATCGGTGGTCCATGTCAAGGGGAAGGTCACCGAGTACAACAACGCCCTGGAGGTCCACGTGAACCCCACCTCGGGCGACTCGGTGGAGGCGCTCGGGGAGGGGGAGTACGATATCGCGGACTTCGTGGCCTCCACCAAGGAGGACGTCGAGCAGATGCGCTCGCAGCTCTTCACCGCCATCAGGAAGGTCAGCGATGCGCACCTCAGACAGCTGCTGGAGTCCTTCTTCGGGGACGAGGAGTTCGTAAGGCAGTTCTGCTCCTGCCCGGCCTCCATCACCCATCACGCCAACTGGATAGGCGGGCTGCTGGAGCACACGCTGCGGGTGACCAAGCTGTGCGAGTTCTTCGCGCAACAGTACCCCGGACTGGACCGCGACCTGCTGGTGACCGGAGCGGTGCTGCACGACATCGGCAAGCTGCGCGAGTACGCGGTCACCAGCATCATCGGCGCCACCGACGACGGACGGCTGGTGGGGCATCTGGTCATCGGGGCCGGCATGGTGAACGACGCCTGCCGGCTGCTGGGGGATTTCCCCCCTGAACTGAGCTTGAAGGTGCAGCACATGGTGCTGTCCAGCCACGGGACCGTCGAGTATGGCTCTCCGAAGGTCCCCATGTTCCCGGAGGCCCAGGCCCTGGCCATGGCCGACCTTGCCGACACCCGGATCGAGGACATGATCACGGTCAAGGCCACCGCCAGCACCGAGGACGACTGGGTGCAGGACAGGAGCGCGGGCAGCGTGTTCCTGAAATGATGGAACGGAGGCATTGCATGCTCATGTGAAGATGGGTTGCAGCACCTGGTCCCGTTCGTGGAGCGGTGAATTGCGTAGCCAAAAAATGCAGGTCCTCAGCGAACAACCGTTCGCCGAAGGCCCCGGGTGTGCCCCCCGCCCTAACAGATCGGTTCACGGCCGCGGCGGACCGCGCTCCCCGCACTGACCCGGGCAGGGG
>MVPZ01000169.1 GCA_002067045.1 Methanomassiliicoccales archaeon PtaB.Bin134
ATTTCTGAGACTTTTCAAGACCTCTTTCCCAAGCTTATCTGGACGAGCTTCGGAAAGATGTCTTCGAACAGCTCATGAGATTATAATGATTCTCATATGATTGTCAACGGTTAAGAACGACAAAGGTCCATGCAACCGGGTTGCCGTCCTCCTTGCGGTCCCCGATCGAGGGTGAAGGAAATCGGGGATGCGGTTTACGCTGGAAAGGAACGCGAGGGAACTGGTGGTGCGAGGTCCGATCGACGCGCGTTCGATATCCGCGCCACCGAACTCTCAATGCCGTTCGAGGTTCCAGTTCCCCAGGATGAAAATGGCCAAGCCGATGCCCATACTGGCCAGTCCCATCAATGTGGTCATCCCTCGGGAATCATCGAAGAAGGGGTCATCCGGTATGAAAGCGGTCATCAGCATGATCATCAGCCCTCCTCCCACGAACATGATGGCCATGAGCAGCAGCTGCTGACTGGTCAGCAGCTTGGTGGAATGAACGATCTCCCCTCTCTGGACTATAGGGGATCCCATGGTCCTCGAACCCCTCTTATGGCCGCAGTTCTCGCAATAGGCCGCGTCCTCCTCCAAAGGCGAGCCGCACTTGGAACAGTACTTCAACCTTCTCCCCCGTGAAGTATTATTAAACTGAATTATAAAATTATTCCATTAATTTATGGAATATGCGCTACAGGCATCGAGGGCCGCATGGCGATTCGCCGTTCACCTCTGCAGGTCCTCTAAAGCCGCCCGCAGGGTCTGGGCGGCCAGGCTTGCGCAGTGCGCGCTCTCATCCGGCAGGCCGTCCAGGGCGAAGAAGATGTCGTTCTGGTCGATCATGGCGGCCTCCTCCACCCTCCTGCCCTTGGCCAATATAGTGGCCATGCTGGCCGATGCGATGCTGCTCCCGCATCCGCTGGTGGTGAAGGTGGCGTCCTCTATCACCCCGCCGCTCACCCGCAGCCATATGCTCATGGTGTCCCCGCAGCCCCCGGTCACCGTGCCGAAGGCGTCCGCGTCCTCCATGGGTCCGTAGTTCTGCGGTTCCAGAAACAACTGGATGGTCTTCTCCGAGTAGACCTTGCGGGCATCCTTGAGCACCATCTCCTGGAGGTCGTCGAACCTCGAGCCCGCATCGTCATTGGCCATTCCTTCGCCCTCATCCCTGGGAAGGCGGTAAGGACAATAAATTTAACGCCTTTAACCCAGGGCAGGGGCGATGCACCGAACCCCTCCTAATGGATCAACACGACCCCGCTGGGCGAGGGATACTCATATATTCCGGACAGGCCGATACCGTGGCCATCGGGCTTCACCGACAAGAGGATCAACCCATGCCCAAGTACGAATACACCATCAACTGGTCCGGTCAGGTATTCAAGGATGTCATCGAGTGCCCAGGTAACGAGGACTCCAAGCGAGAGACCATGAGCAGGCTGAAGCAGCTGGGGATACCGCCCGGAAAGTACGTTTTCGTGGACATCGTCCGGTTGGATGATAGCAAGCCCATAATCGAGGAGGAGCTCTGGCGGGTCTGAAACGGTCCGCTGGAAGGCGTTCGTCACATTGACCCTTTCATCCCATCGGGAGCTCAGACGCTCCTTCCCTTTCTGTCCCGGCCCATGGCATCGGCCCTGAGCATGGCTTCCAGCACATTCTCGGGAGTGATCTCTCCCTCCTCGTGGTGAATGGGCTGATCCTGAGCGCAGGCCGCCTCCGCAGCTATCCCCAATCGTTCCCGGCTCGCGCTCCCGAGGCCGATGTCCCGGAGGGAGGTGGGCAGTCCAACGGCCTCGCAGAAGGAATACACCTCCCGCATCTCCTTTGAGGCTGCGCCGGTGAGATGCAGCCCCACCAGCACGCCGAAGGCCACCTTCTCTCCATGATAGTGACCATGGGTCTCCTGCAGTGCGGTGAGGCCGTTGTGAACGGAGTGGGCGGAGGCGAGGCCGCCGCTCTCGAACCCCAGGCCGCTCAGGAGTATGTTGGCCTCCACGATCCTCTCCAGGGCCGGGGTGACATCTCCATCATCGCAGGCTAGCCTGGCCTCCACCCCATCGGCCAGGAGCGTGTCGTAACACAGCCTGGCGAGTTGCAGTCCGGCTTCCGTGCTCAGGCCTCCGCATTCGTTCGGCGAACCGGTACGATGGCAGGAGCGGGCCTCGAACCAGGTGGCCAGGGCGTCGCCCATGCCCGCCACCAGGAAACGCGTTGGCGCCTTGGCGATTATCGACGTGTCGACCAGAACCGCCGCGGGATTGCTCCTCTGAAAAACTACCTTGCTGAACCTCCCCTCCTTGGTGTAAATGACCGCGCATCCGCTGGTAGGCGCGTCGGTGGAGGCGATGGTCGGCACTACAACGGCCGGCAAGTTCGCCCGGTCCGCAGCGATCTTCGCGGTGTCGATGGTCTTTCCCCCGCCCATTCCGATGATGACCTTGGACCCTCCAGCGGCAATGATGCCAGCCAATCTGTCCAATTCCTTCTCGCAGCATTCCCCGTTGAACCGTTCCACGCGGATGCCGTTCTCCTCGGGGTGGAGATGGAACTCCGGAAACACCTTCTCAATGACCGACGGCGAGGCCAGAAGAAGTCCGTGGCCGCCCAGGGCCGCAACGAGGGAGGGAAGCTCTTCCACGGCTCCCTTCCCCTGGATGTACCTTCCGGGAAATATGGCCTTCTTGAACATACGAAACATGGAAACGGCTTCGCCCTAAATAATCATCTGGACCGGCGGCCTGGCCTCAAGCCCCTTCCTCGGATCATCGGCCCCAAGGTCCGGCCATTGTGGTGGTGCACATATTGGACATGAGGCTGTTCGGTGCGCATGTTTAAATAGGCGAAGTGCAACCACCAACTGAAATCAAATTCGTCTGTTCTTGCAGTTCGTTTTTATTTTCACCACAGAGTGGACAACGTGACATCATTCATCGATCTTCGGATATCCAAGGAGCTAATAGAGGCCATGAACGAGATGGGCTGGACCGAGCCGACTCCGGTCCAGATCGAGGCCATACCCGTAGGCCTTAAGGGCAGCGACATGTACGCCCAGGCCCAGACGGGAACGGGGAAGACCGGCGCATACGGCTCAATAATCCTGGAGCGGGTCAAGCCCAGGATGCCCTCGCCATCGGCACTGGTCCTGGTGCCCACCAGGGAGCTGGCCAACCAGGTGGCCGAGGAGCTCACCAAGCTTTCGCACCACACTGGGCACGACTGCCTCCCCATATACGGAGGGGTGGGCATCGAGCCTCAGATCGCCAAGCTGCGCAGGGGCATCGACATAATTATCGCCACCCCCGGCCGGGCCAAGGACCTCATCAACCGCCAGGAGATGGACCTGTCGAAGGTGTCCGTGGTGGTGCTGGACGAGGCCGACCGCATGCTGGACATGGGCTTTGCCAGGGACATGAACTTCATACTGGCACGCGTTCCTAAGAGGAGGCAGACCCTGCTGTTCTCGGCGACCATGTCCTCGGAGATCAGGGAGCTGGCCATGCGCCAGATGGTCGATCCCCTGGAACTTCTGGTATCGAAGGACGAGCCGGTGCTGGACCTGACCAAGCAGTACTTCCTTATAACGTCCAAAGAGGACAAGCGCGACGCGCTGTACACCATACTGGACATTCATGAACCCAAAGCCATCGTGTTCTGCCACACCAAGCACAAGGCGGACCAGGTGGCCAAGAAGCTGAAAAGGCACAACTATCTGGCCGGGGCGATACACGGCGACGTGGCCCAGAACAAGAGGGAGAAGGTGCTCAAGGGGTTCAAGGACGGGTCGCTGCGCATACTGGTGGCCACCGACGTGGCCGCCCGCGGACTGGACATCGATTCGGTGGACCTGGTGATCAACTTCGATTCTCCCAGCGACCCGGACACCTACGTGCACCGCATCGGCAGGACCGGAAGGGCTGGCAAAGAGGGCATGGCCATAACCCTGCTACTGCCCGAGGAAAGGAAGATGGTCAGGGACCTGGAGAGGCGCACCGGAAAGCCCATCGAGCGCCTGGACATGGAGATCGTGCACAAGCCGGAGCCCGAGGTCAACAAGCTGGAGGAGGTCCGTCTGGCCGCCCAGGCCGCCCTGGAGAGGCCTCCCATAGCCAAGAGGGCCAGGTCCCGCGGGGACGTCGTTTCCATAGAGATCAACCTGGGGAACGCCGACAAGATCGGCAAGGGGGACATCCTGAGGCTGGTCAGGGGCGACACCGGACTGGCGCCCAGGGACGTCGGCAAGATCACCATGGGGGACCGGTACACCTACGTTGAGGTGTTCCGGAAGGACGCGGAGAAGGTAATAATGGGGCTTTGCGACCAGGTTTACAGGGATAAGACCGTGAAGGCGAAGGCGGTCTGAAATCTTTTTTATTTAATTCAACACAATATATTAAAAGGCTCTTTGGAAAGCATCGTCACGTATCAGCAATCTGCACCCGGCTCGTAACATGCGTGACGATATTTTCACCAATATTCACTCCAGGTCTACCATCAAGCAGAAATGACCGTATTACGGCACCAGACTATGTTGGGAAAATCCTCCCTGTTTCGGTATTTCCATTCAGCTCTCAAGCTAGCTAGTTTCGAGCAATTATAATTACCTCAGAAAATTGTAATCGAGTGCGGGCGCCGGGATTTGAACCCGAGTTATGAGCTTGGCAAGCTCAAGTGATAACCAGCTACACTACGCCCGCGTGCTTTCCTCGGTATTGAATAGTTGCATTTAAAGATTACCCACAAGTACGCCAGGTCCGGCCAGGCGGATTCTTAGCCAAGGTGTACGATCGCTGTTGAAATCGAACGGACCAGGCGTATGGATAGTATGATAAGCCCCTCGACAAATTCTTACCCATGATCCTTCTCCGCACCGCCCGTTACCTCGGAGCGATAGCTGTAGTTCTCACCCTGATACTGTGCTGCATGACCATCCTGGCACCACAGGATGCACGCGGAGCGCTGACGCCTTCCGAAGAGGCCGCATTGGCAGAGCAGTACGCTCCTGTCTACTACTTCCACGGCGATGAGCGACTGTTCCCGGTGGACATCGAGCACTACGTCACCCTGTGCAACCTGAACATCAGCGCCGGTTCCACCTCGGTCCTGGTGGATGGCAGCATAACCTCCTCGGACCTCACCTACTACACCTCCAACCACTACCTGGACAACCGCATGGGGACCATCCGTGACGACGGGATCATCGACCACTACCAGGAGAACCTGGAGACACTGGGGTATTCGGTCTACTTCCGGGTGTCCTATTCCGGCAGCTACACCGTCCTGCAGTACTGGACCTTCTACTACTTCAACGACGGGAACCTGAACCGGCACGAGGGCGACTGGGAGATGACCCAGGTGGTGCTGGACGCCTACCTGGAGCCGGTGGAGACCACCTTCAGCCAGCATGAGAGCGGCATGACTGCCGATTGGTCGGACGTGGAGAAGGACGGGGACCACTACAAGGTGTACGTGGCCAGGGGCAGCCACGCCAACTACTTCCGCTCGTATTCCGGAAGCATGGGCCTGGCCAACGACGAGTGCGGAGCGGCTAGCAAACTGTCCTACGAGGACGGGGATTACGACATCATCCTGCTCACCGGCGGCGAATCATGGCTGAACTTCATGGGCCGCTGGGGGAGCAACGAGGGCGCCGATTCGCTGCTGGGGCAGGCCGGTCCGCAGGGCCCCTACTACCGCCAGGGAGGGGACATGTGGAACGGTGCGTATTGGGCCGGTTCCGTTCAATCCCTCAACAACGACGTCCTGACCCTGGAATGGTTCTTCTCCATATTCCTGTGGCTCTACATAGGAATTCTGTCGCTTTTCGTGATCATGGTAGTGCTCATCATAATCCGCAGGAGCAAGCAGGGAGGGCTCATCCGTCCCTACCTGGGCATCCTGGACTTCAAGGCCAACAAGGTTAGGGCGGCAAGCAACGCCCTGGCCCTGGCGGCCCTGGTGCTGGGGCTGGTGGCGGTGTTCATGCCCTACTATGTGGTGTCGCTGTCCATCGACTCCCCCTACCTGGACACCGAGGGCTTCCAGGACGTGCTGCTCATAGACGGCGCACGGGGGCTGAGCGTCAACACCCTGGACCCCGAGGCGGGCCTGGTGCAGCTGACCGCGCTGCCCATACCGCTCAGCGTTCTGCTGCTAACGCCTCTTATCTTCCTGCTGCTGGGCACCATCGGCGCAAGCGACGTCAAGATCGCCCGGAAGTACCTCACCCGGGGAATAATGATGCTGTTGCCGGTGGTCATCATCCTGGCGGTGATAGCCTCCCTATCCTCCCTGTACGTGTACTTCCCGGAGGAGGTCACCGGGGTGGAGGACGCCAAGGAGATATTCGACACGGTGGCCGCCTCCCCCTTCGCCGGGAGCGAGGAGGTCTACCTGCCGGAGAGCGGGGAGACCGCCGAGGTGCGCTGGGGCCTGGGCATCGGAGGATATATGCTCATCGTGACCTCGGTGCTGCTGTTCGTCGCAGCCATTCTGAGGTTCCGCTCCAAGGAGCAGTCCTTCCCCTTCGAGAAGAGCATGAAGATGGGCCGGCAGTGGGAGGACATACCGGACGTGAATTGATCCAAACCCTGTCCGGAAGGCCTCCGGACGCCCTCCCTTTTTTCATGAATATGTTCTAATCATCCTCTTCGTATAACCGCTGCGGGATGCCTCGGAGAAGAAGGTACGATCGCTCACTGACCCCGGTCCTGTCCATGTTCCTGCTGGGGTTGTTCACGGTGCTTGGAGTAAGCCCGAGCTCGCTCATCTTCGACGAGCTGGTGAACGCCATGTCCCCGCTGCTGCAGGCCGCCATCCTGGTCCTGTTGATCGTGGCCGTCTACCTCATCTACGATCAGGTGGTGGTGCCGCTGCGTCAGATGTACAAGGCATATCGATGGGGCGGGATCATGGCCGCAACCTCCCTGTGCCTGGCGTTCCTGGGGGGATACTACTTGCTGGTGGACGAGCTGGGGATGGTGCTGCTCATCATCTCCCTGGCCCTCTGGAAGCTGACCGTCTACCAGTTTCGCAGGAAGCGAAGATGAACCGCTTCAGGTCTCGATGACCAATAAAAGGTCCCCCACCTGCATGGTGTCCACGGCCTTGCCCTGGTACTGCAGCTCGCAGGCCACCTCCACCAGGTCCTTGGTTATGCGCACCGTGCGCCCGTCATTCAGCAGCAGGTCTATGCCGTCCCTTTCCAGAAGGGCCAGGGCCTCCGCGGGGTCCATGGTGGCCAGCTGCCCCACGATCTCCTTGGCCCGGTTCTTGAAAAGGGGGCCGAGCTTGGCGTGCACCGGCTTGATGACCGCCGGGAAGCTGTCCAAATGGGCCTCCTCCAGGAGCTCGAGCACCTCCGCGCGCACCGTTTGAGCGATGTCCTTCTCGTAACCCTTCAGCAGGTGAGCGTCCTTGCCCACCACCTCCACCCGGGCCAGCTCCTTGTTCAGGGGGAACTTCTTCTCCGCCTTCCAGGTGCGTATGGCGGCGATGACCTCCTTGGTCAGCTCCCCCTTGCGCTCCGCCTCCTCGTCAATGCGGCCGGGCTCCGGCCACTTGCTGGTGTGAATGGACCTCGACCCATCCATCTTGGCGAAGGCCTGGTAGGCGTCCTCAGTGACGTGAGGGAGCATGGGGGCCATCATCTTCAGTATGCCCAGGTAAACCGTGTACAGCGTGTAGCGGACCGAGGGGTCCTTCTCCCTGGTGCGATACTTGGTCATCTCCACGTAGTGGTCGGCGAACTCCTTCCAGGCGAAGTTCTCGATCTCACGCATGGCCTTGTCGAAGTTGTACTGCTCGAAGTGTTCGGTGACCGTCCCGAGCACCTTGGAGTACCGGGACATGATCCAGCGGTCGATGGGCTTCAGCTGCACCGGCTCCGGCCTCTCGGTGACGGTCATCTCGATCAGCTTCCCTAAGTTCCACATCTTGGTGCAGAGCTTCTTGCCGTGAACAACGTCCCTCTCGCGGAAGGCGTGGTCCTCGCCCAGGGAGCAGGTGCAGGCGTAGTAGCGCAGGGCGTCCGCGCCGTATGTCTCCAGCAGGGGCATGGGATCAATGACGTTCCCGAGCGAAGTATGCATCGGCGTGCCGTCAGGGGCCATGATGAACCCGTGTATCATAATGTGCTCCCAGGGCTTTTGCCCGGTGAGCAGATGCTCGCGCAGGATGGTGTAGAAGGCCCAGGTCCTGATGATGTCGTGGGACTGGGGCCTCAGGGACATGGGGTAGAGGCGCTTGAACTTCTCGTCATCCCTCTTCCAGAAGGTGTTGTACAGCGGAGAAACGGACGAATCCATCCAGGTGTCGAAGACGTCCGGGCAGCCCTTCAGCTCCCCCCCGCACTTGGGACACCTCTCCTCGTACGGTTGGGTGATGGTCGGATCGATGTAGCAGTCCTCCTCCCGGGCCGGAAGCACGTAGCCGCATTCCGGGCACTCCCACACCGGTATGGGCGTGGCGAAGTAGCGTTGCCGGGAGACCACCCAGTCCCACTGCAGGGAGTTCACCCAGTCCTGCAGCCGGACCTTCATGAACTCCGGGAACCACTGGATCTCGTCGGCCTTCTCCAGCACCTCCTTCTTGAAGTCCATGATCTTGACGAACCACTGCTTGACCTGCAGGAACTCAATCGGGGTGTGGCATCTCCAGCAGATGGAGCGGTTCTGCTGCTGCTCCTCCTGCTTGATTATGGTCCCGGAGGCCAGGAGGTCCTCGGTGATTTTGGCCCGGGCGTCCTTGACCGGCATTCCCTGGTACGGTCCGGCCAGCTCGGTCATGCGGCCCTCCTCGTCGATGCCCTTCTCCAGGGGAAGCTTGTACTTCATGACCCATTCCAGGTCGGTCTTGTCCCCGATGGTGCAGATCATGACTATGCCCGAACCGAACGCGGGGTCCACCTTCTCGTCGGCGATGACCTGCACCTTCTTGTCGAACACCGGGGTCAGGATGTCCTTTCCCACCAGATCGCGGTAGCGCTCGTCGTTCGGATGGACGGCAATGGTCTGGCAGGTGCAGATGAGCTCCGGGCGGGTGGTGGCGATGACGATGTGGCCGGTGCCGTCGGCCAGGTGGAACTTGACGTAGTTGAGCTTGGTGATGTTCTGGTCGTACTCCACCTCGGCGTCCGCCAGGGCGGTGATGCAGCGGGGGCACCAGTTCACCGGGTACTCGCCCTTGTAGGCCAGCCCCTTCTCCAGCATCTTCAGGAAGGAGATCTGGGTGATGCGGCGGTAGTACGGGGCGTCCGTCTGGTAGTAGACGGAGGGGTCCATGCTCTCCCCCAGTATCTCGAACTGCTGGGTCATGGACTCGATGAAGGAATTGGCATACTCCTCGCACATCTCTATGTACTTCTGGCGCGGGACGGAGTACTTGTTTATGCCGAACTTCTTCTCCACGCGCACCTCCACGGGGGTGCCGTTCACATCGAAGCACAGCGGGAACATCACGTTGAAGCCACGCTGCCGGTGGTAGCGCGCCGCGAAGTCAATCAGCGAGTAACCGGTGGCATGGCCCAGGTGCAGTGCTCCGGAAGCGTAGCGCGGGGGATTGTCGACCGAATAGACAGGAGCGTCGGACTCCTGATCGAACTTGTATAGCTCCCAGTCCTTCCACTGCTTCTGCCACTTCCTCTCGGTCGGTATCGCCTCGTATTGCGCCATGGACAGGAGAGGGGAAGCTGTGGGATATAAAAAAGGTTTACCCGTCTGGCAGGGAGCCTCGCTCCGGGTGGAGAAGACGGCCCCTTTCAAAGGTCACCGAACCAACGGACCCCTTGACTAAATGAATAAAAGGGAAAGGGGTTGAAAGGGGTTTCAGACCTTCTCGCGGCGCTTCCGGGTGCGAACGTCCAGGTTGTGCTCCTTCTTCTCCTTGACGATGCGGTCCAGGTTGTCCATCAGTTCGACCGTTGCCTGGCCCAGGGACCAGTCGACCGCCTTGGCCATGTACTGGGAGTTCTCCGTGCTCAGCCTGCCTATGAGCGAGTACTTGGCGGAGTTGCCGGTGTTGTTGTACTTGCTCACGTGGATGGTGAAGAGCAGGGGCCGGGTGATCTTGGCGATCTTGGCCAGGCCGGACTGCACCTCCCTCTCCATGGTGTCCAGGGAGAAGCGGTCCTCCTCCTCGAGCCCGGATATCTGGGTGTATACCATGTCCCTGTTGCGCACGGAGGCCATCATCTCCAGCACGTCGTACTTGGTTATGACCCCCACCATGCGCTCCCCGGTGATCACCGGGATGGTGGAGATGTTGTTCTCGATCATGACGTCGATGGCCTTGGTCAGCTTGTCGTCGGCATTCAGGGTGATTGGGTGCTCATGCATGACCGAGCGCACCTCCAGCTCCACCGGGTTGTTCTCCCCGGCCAAGTCCCCCCGGCTCTGCCTGAGGGTGGAGGTGCCGCTCCAGGAGTAGTGCACGATGTCCTTGATGCCTATGATGCCAACCAGGCGCTCGTAGTCGTCCACCACCGGGACGGTGCGCACCTCCAGGTCTCGCATAAGCATCATGGCGTTCTTCACCAGGTCCTTCTCGTGCACCGCGCGGGCCTCGTTGCTCATGATGTCCCCGACCTTCAGGGCCTTGACGTCCTTGAGCTTCGGAAGCACGGATATGACCGAGGCCCGGGTGACTATGCCCTGGATGGTCTTGCCCTTGGTCACCGGCAGGTGCCTGTAGCCGGAGGACAGGAAGTGCTCGGCCACCTCGGTTATGGGGGTATCAAGGGTGACCTCCGGGGTGCTCTCCACCATGGTCTTGGCCTTGGTCCCGATGACCAGGTTCTTCTTGCGGATGACCGTGCCGTAGCTGATCACCCCCAGCAGCTTCTTGCCGTCCACGACCGGTATCTCGTGCAGGTCAGAGGACTTCATCTTGGCCACCACATCGGAGAGGGCCATCTCCGGGTCCACGGTCTCGAAGTTCTTCCTCATCAGGTCCCCGACGTAGTTGGCGTCGATGAGGGACCTGAGCAGTTCCCTTTTCTTCAATCCCTCGATGCTTTCTCCTACCATCTTGGCTCACCTTCCTGGTATCTTATGACCTGTGTCAGCATGATAGTTTGCGTTTGAGCCGCTGCTTGATGCTCTCGACCACATCGTCAGCGCCTATCCTCACCTGCTCGGTGGTGTCCCTGTCGCGCACGGTGACCTCTCCCTTCTCCAGGGTGTCGTAGTCCACGGTGACGCACCACGGCGTGCCGGCCTCATCCATGCGAGCGTAGCGCCGGCCGATGGAGCCCGAGTCGTCATAGTATGTGGCGATGCCCTCCTCTCGCAGGGCCTTGTCCAAGGCCCGGGCCACCTCCTCCATGCCGTCCTTGGCCATGAGCGGGAACACCCCCACCTTGATCGGCGCGACGGCCGGTTTGAGCGCCATGGTCACATAGCCGTCCTTCTCCCGGTAGGCGTGCTCCAGACAGCTGTACAATATGCGGTCCAGGCCGTGTGACGGTTCGATGACGTGCGGAATCACCTTCTGCCCGTTGACCTTCTCCTTCACCCGCGCCACCTCGTAATAGGCGGTGTCAAGCTCAACATCCTGACCGTCGACCTTGACGGTGACGAGACCATCGTGCACCGCCGTGGCGTCCATGGCCTCCAGCTGCTTCTTGATGTCCCCGGCCGCGCCCTTGAAGCGGGGGCCTAGGGCCCCGAACTTGGGCTTTATGGCGTCCCTCTCCACCTCGCGAGGCTCCTCGAAGCGCATGAACGCGCTCAGGTCGGCCTTGGAGTGCTTCATATGCTGGGAGAGGTCCCAGCAGCCGCGATCGGCGATGCCCACGATCTCCGTCCAGCCGAAGCTGATCAGCGTCTCGGCGTCCCAGCAGTCCGCGGCGTAATGCGCCATCTCCGTCCTGAGGTGCTGGCGGAAGCGCAGCCTGGCCGGATCTATGCCCGCGGAGGTGAGGAAATCGTAGGTCACCCAGATGAAATAGGCGATGGTCTGGTTGGCGATGATGCCCTTCTCCACCGCCTCTCCGATGGTCATCTCCACCTCCTGCTCGTCGGTGTTCGGCACCAGGCGGACCACCTTGTCCTTGGCGTCACCGTAGCGTGGCCAGCTCTTGTCCTCTGGGTCCACGAAGAGCTCGGCCTCCATCATGTTGAACTCCCGCAGGCGGATCACCCCCTGGCGGGGCGAGATCTCATTGCGGTACCCCCGGCCCACCTGGATGCAGCCGAAGGGCAGCTTCTCCCGGCAGTGGCGATAGAGGTTCGTGTAGTTCACGAATATGGACTGGGCCGTCTCCGGCCTGAGGTATCCGGTCCTGCCGTTCCCGGGGCCGATCTTGGTCTTGAACATGAGGTTGAACTCCTCAACCTGGGCGAAATCGCCGCCGCAGGGGCACTTGACCCCATGTTCGTCGAGCACCTTCTGCAGCTCCTCCATGCTCAGGGAGTCTGGGTTGGGGTGCAGCCCCTTCGCCAGATGGTCCGCCCGGTAGGATTCCCCGCAGGCCTTGCAGGTCACCGAGAGGTCGGCGAAGTTGTCCACGTGCCCGGAGGCCTTGAAAACTGCCTCGGGTCCCACGTTGTCCCCGTCTATCTCCACGAAGCCCTCCTGCAGGGCGTATATGCTGCGCCACAGGTCGGCGATGTTGCCCTTCAGCGCGCAGCCCAGCGGTCCATAGTCATAGAGCCCGGCGATCCCGCCGTATATCTCGTAAGCGGGGTAGATAAAGCCCCTTCTCTTGCATAGGGAGAGTATCTCCCCGGAGCTGACCTCCTTCATCTGGTTCATTACTCCTTTACCAGGACGGATATGATGTCGTGATCGTATATCATGGCCAGCAGGCGGTCCTTGTTGTCCCTGACCGGAAGCTGGCCGAAATCGTTCTTGCGCATGATGCGGGCCGCCTCGGATATGGCGGTCTTCTTGAACACGGTGGTGGGGTCCTTGACCATGATGTCCTTGATGGGGGTGCCGGGCAGCTCTATCTTGGACACCTCGTACCACAGCTTCATGACGTTGCGCAGGCCATCCCAGGACCAGTGCTCGTCGTCCTCCGAAAGTCCCATGGAGGAGGCGGCCTCCGCCCCTTCCACGTAGCTCTTGTTGAATATGTCGCGGTCGGTGACTATCCCGGTCAGGCGCCCGTGCTCGTCCAGCACCGGCAGGGCCGAGGATTTGGATACCTTGAGGGTGACCGAGGCCACGGCCAGCGGCGCCTCCTGGTATATGGGGACGCAGGGGGACCGGATGACCTTCTCCACCGGGAGGTCGATGCCCCTCTTCTCAACTATGCACAGCAGGTCGGTCGGCGTCAGTATGCCCACCAGGCGGTTGCCCTCCACCACCGGCAGGTGGCGCATGCTGCTCTCGACCAGGATCTTCGCCGCCTCCTCCACGGAGGCCTTGGGGGATATGGAGGGGTGCTCCCGGCGCATGATCATGGCCGCCTGCTCCTCCTCCGGCCTGTCGAATATGTCCTCCCTGGTGATCATCCCGGCCAACGATCCGTCGTTCCTGCGCACCACCGGAAGGCCGGTCAGGTTGTGCTGGACCATGATCTTCAGCACCTCCTGGCGGGACCCGGGCACCTGGGCCACGATGGGATTGGACGTCATCACGTCCCCGACGGTGGCCATCTAGTTTTCCTCCCCCGGGGACCTGACCACCAGCACGGGGCATTTGGCAAAGCGCACCACCCGCTCGGCCACGCTGCCCAGCAGCAGCTTGGAGAAGCCGGTCCTTCCCAGGGTGCCCATCACCACCAGGTCGTGATCGGCGGACATGTCCACGATCTTGCGGGAGGGGGAGCCCTCCTCGATCTTGGTGATGACCTTGACCCCCATGGCCTCGGCCCTCTGCTTGACGTATTCCATGGCCTCCTGGCCCTCCTTCTCCAGCAGCGTGTACACGCTGACGATGGTTGAATCCATGGGGAAGTTGATGAAGGAGGTCTGGTCCACCACGTAGAGCGCCGTGACCTCCGCTCCGGCCGCCTTGGCCATCTCCAATCCTTTGTCAATGGCGGCCTTGGTGTATTCGCTCCCATCAGTGGGGATCAGTATCTTCTTGAACAGGACCATCCTATCATCTCCAACAATTGTTTCCGATGCATACTAGCTCGGGGGCGTCGGCGGCGCTCCTCAGGACAAGGTCGGACATCGCATCCCCTCCCCTGTGCCTGAGCACCATAAGCTCGCAGCGCGCTCCCGGTTCTATACTAAACGATTCCTGGCGATTTAATAATTTTCTCCCGTTCATGGCCATGTCCAGGGCCTCCCTTATGCCTTCCCTGCCCTGCGAACGCAGCAGGCGGGCGGCCGCCTCCATCTCCGCCAGCATGTCCGGGAGGCAGATCATGGCGTTGTCCGTGCCCAGGGCCACGGTGAGCCCGTTCTCCAGCATGCGGGCCAAGGGCGGGGTCTTCCCGAAGTACATGTTCGAGCGCGGGCAGGCCACCACGGGGACACCGGCCTCCGCCACCGCCCGCATGTCCCGGTCGGTGGCCTCGGTCATGTGCACCACGTAGGACGGCTTCAGGTCCAGGACCCTGTCGATGTCCTCGCGCACCCGCTCGCTGGCGTGTATGGCGAAGGGACGCCCCTGCTCCCGAACCTCCTTTGCCAGCTTCTGCAGCTCGGGATATTCCCAGTCGGAGATGGAGGATACGGCGACGCCCTCGGCCACCTTCAGCAGGCGGCGGGCCCCGGCCCGGCAGAACTCCAGCTGCTTCGGCCGGCCCATTATCACCGCCTCCGCGCCCTCGCCCTGCAGGCGGTGCAAGTACTCCGCTCCATCGTAGCCGCCCTCGCGGAAGTCCAGGAAGCGCGATACCCCGCGGCGGGCCATGTACCGCTTCATGGTCAGCATCCCCCTCATCAGCGTTTCCGGGGCGGCCGAATCCAGGACCCGGTGCTTGAGGCCCTTGGGCGGGGCCACCAGCTCCTCCAGGGAAAGCGAGGGGTCCACCGGCACGATGCAGTCGGCTATATGCGTGTGCCCGTTGACCAGGGTGGGTACTATGAGCCCCTTGGCATAGGAACTCCCCCTCTTACCCGTCCCCAGCTCGGCTATCACTCCGTCCTCGATGCCCACATGGCCAGGGAAGAACCCGTTCTGGCCGAGCACCAGGCCGGAAAGGTAACGCATGTTTACCCCATGGCCTAGAACGGATTTAAACCGCGTGGTGGTAAAGACCAAATTGTTGGTCCGCCTAACGCTCCTGAAGGTGTCCCTGTGAACGAACTGCTGGCCTTGGCCCTGTTGATATTCCTGGCCGTTACCGCCCAGCTCGTCGCCGCCCGCTTCGGCCTCTCCGCGGCCATCTTCGAGATAATGCTCGGGCTGGCGGTGGGGGAGGTCCTGGGGCTGCGCTCCTCCGAGGTGGAGTGGTTCGCCTTCCTGGCCGCGTTGGGCGGGATCGGCCTGACCTTCCTGGCCGGGACGGAGATGGAGGCCGGCAGGGTACGCCGACAGATCAGGGGAAGCCTGCCCCTGGCCCTGGCCTCCTTCCTGAGCATATTCCTGACCGTGCCCTACGCCCTGCACGAACTGGCCGGATGGTCCTGGGACGCCTCGCTGCTGGCCGGCGTGGCCCTCTCGGAAACGTCCGTGGCCATCGTTTACGTGGTGCTGGTGGAGGGCGGAAGGGCCAGAACGGAGGTGGGATCGCTGGTGCTGGCAGCCTGTTTCCTGACCAATCTTCTGGCCTCGGCGGTGCTGGCCGTCCTCTTCGCCCCTCCGGACTGGGAGGTGCTGCTGCTGATCGCGGCCATGCTGCTGGTCATACCCCTGGCCTGGAAGTTTTCCGGGAGGCTGCTGGCCCGCGTGAAGGGGCGCCCGGGGGAGCCCGAGGTGAAGGTCATCCTGCTGCCGCTGCTGCTGTTGGCCGCCCTGGCCTCGGTGGCCGGGGTGGCCGCGGTGCTCCCGGCCTATCTGCTGGGCTTCGCGCTCTCCTCCACCCTGGAGGGGAACAGGGAGGCCTGGTCCAAGGTCCGCACGGTGTTCCTGGGCTTCATGGTCTCCCTGTTCTTCCTGGCCGCCGGCTCCAACGTGTCCATGGAGGCCCTGCTGGCCGGGGCTTTGGCCGTAGGGCTGCTCTCCGCCGGGCGCATCCTTCTCAAGATGGCCTTCGTCCTGCCGGTGGCCCGCAGATGCCTTCGCAGGGAATCGGTCTACATCTCCCTGCTCATGGCCACCTCCCTGACCTTCGGCATGGTCTTCCTGCAGTTCGGGGTGGACCACGGACTTATCGACCGGGCGCAATTCTCAATATTGGTGGGAACGATAATCATAGGGGCGCTCGTGCCGACCATGATCGCCCAGAGGTGGTTCGACCCATGGAAGCGCAAAGGCTGAGGCTGCTGGTGGCCGTGGACGGTTCCGTGCACGGCGAGAAGGCCCTGAGGAAGGCGGCCTTGCTGGCCCTGTCCGCCCCGTCCTACGAGGTGGCCGTGGTCTATGTGGTCGAGGTGAGGGAGTTCGCCTCCCTGATGGCCGAGACGGACACCGAGGAGATGGAGGCCGCGGGAAAGAGAACACTGCAGGAATCCCTGGAGATCCTGGCCTCCGAGGATGTGCAGGCCTCCGCGCACCTGCTGCACGGGCCGCCAGTGACCAAGATACTGGAGTTCGCGGAGACCTTCCGGCCGGACATGATCGTCACCGGAAGCCGGGGTATGGGGGCGGCCAAGGGGGCCTTGATCGGCAGCGTGTCCTCCTCCCTCTCCAAAAGGGCCAGCACCTCGGTGCTGATAGTTAGGTAGGTTCGTCCACTGAATGGGCAAAGCATAAATACGGTCACTTTTCTTCTGCCCTCCCATAGGTGCCATACCATGGTTACTAAGGTCAATGTCGACGAGTGTGTTGGTTGCGGACTGTGCGAGGATGTTTGCCCTACCGGTGCCATAGCTGTTGATGACGTCGCCGTCATCGACGCCGCTAAGTGCACTGACTGCGGCAAGTGCATCGAAGAGTGCCCCAACGACGCTTTGTCCGCGTAAGCGCTCGGTGGTCGAGTACCGCCTTTAAACCCCTTATCTTACGGTTTTTCTCACAAAATTTTATCGACACCAGGGTCAACGGTCCTCAGGCCAGCAACGAACGGAGCATGCTCTCGAGCTTCGATGCGGATCCCTGGACCTCCGGGGATATCCCTTCCCCGAACTCGGTGTCCTTGGGCTGAATGAGCAGGAGGGCGATCCTGGCCCCGGTCAGCAGGGTGACGTACTCGCAGAACACGCGAATGGGCAGGGTGTGGGTGGAGATCCCGGCGGTGCTGGTCACCTGCTCCGCCCCGTAGAGGCGGGCGGAGCCGGGAGGCAGTCCCAGCAGGGCGGCGTCCACCAGGAGCACGTGCGTTGGCCTCAGGCCCACGATCTCGTCCACGAAGCTCTCCGGCACGGTCTCGCACTCGATCAGGCGAACCCTATCGGAGGCCAGGTCCCGCAGGTCCTCCACCACCTTGACCCCCACGTAATCGTCGCGCCGTATGGCGTTGCCTATGCCGGCGATCACGATGCTGCGGGCCCCCTGAAGCCATTCCCTCAGCTGGTCCTCGAGCGCCCTGAGATCGGGGCCCCCCTCGCTCAGCGGCTCAGGTGGCAAATGAGCTCCCTGCGTGGACCGTACACCTTGACGTCCATGGGCATCTGGCCGATGGCGAAGTGCGTGGCGCAGCCGAAGCAAGGGTCGTAGGCGCGGAAGGCCATCTCCACCTTGTTCAGTATGCCCTCGTCCACCTTTCCATTCCTGATGAGGCCCTTGGCCGCGTCCCGCACGCTCATGCAGATGGACGGGTAGTTGTTGGTGGTGGCCACGATCATGTTCACGTTCTGTATCAGCGCGTCCCGGTCCAGCTGGTACTCGTGTATCAGCGTTCCCCTGGCCGCCTCCACTATGCCCACGCCGTGCCCCGGCTCGCCCGGCATCCTGCGGACCTCGGTGGAGGTGATCTCCGGGTCGGTGGCCAGTTCCACGGCCCTCTCCGCCGCGTACAGCAGTTCGATGAGCCGGGCCCAGTGGAACACCAGGGTGCCGTGCGCCGGCTTTCCAAGGGTGGAGAACAGCAGCCTGTACTCCTGATCGGCCAGGGGCGTGGCCATGCCCTCTGAGGCGTTCAGCCTGCCCAGGGGACCCACGCGGTACACCCCGTTGTCCCTGCCGTCCACGAAGCCCTTCCAGCCGATGCTGCGCAGGAAGGGGAACTTGGAGTAGGTCC
Organism: Methanomassiliicoccales archaeon PtaB.Bin134; assembly: GCA_002067045.1. The sequence goes on from MVPZ01000169.1 coordinate 18,167, forward strand.
ACTCCTCGGAACGCTCCTCGATGTGCTCTGCGTAGTCCTGGGCGTCGAACTTCAGGAACTCCTTTCCATCGGGGTCGACCACCCGGACCTTGCCGTCGTAGAAGTTCACTCGGTCGGCGTCGTCCACCATGCCCATGTAGTAGGTCCGCTGGGTGTACATGTCGCTCTTGATCAGCTCCATGTACGCGGGGTTGTCCAGCACCAGGGCGTGGAATGTCTTGAGCGAGAAGAGCGCGAAGTCCACCAGGGACCTGGACATGTCCAGGATGGCCAGGCGGTTCTCCTCGCTCAGGGCCTTGCTTATGCCCCCGGGGAGTCCGCTGACCGGGTGGGTGGCCTTCCCTCCGATGATCTCGGTGATCCTCTGCCCGTAGGCCCGGTGCTTGATGACCTCCTTGGCCACGTCCAGTCCGGCCTTCTCTATCACCCCCAGGATGTTCCTCTTCTCCGGGGGGGCGTCCGGGCCGACGATGAAGTCAGGTCCGCCCAGGTAGTAGAAGTGCAGGATGTGGTCATAGCAGATGTAGCCCATGTACTGCAGCTCGCGCAGCTTCTTGGCCGCGGACGGCGGTTCCACCCCGAAGCAGGCGTCCAGGGCCTTGACGGAAGCGTAATGGTGCGCCACCGGGCAGACGCCGCATATGCGCGTGGTGAGCAGGGGCATCAGCTCCGCCGGGCGGCCCACGCAGAAGGACTCGAAGCCCCTCAGCTCGGGTATCTTGAGGTAGGCGTTCTCCACCTCTCCCTGGTCGTCCAGGAATATGGAGATGTTGCCGTGGCCTTCCAGCCGGGTGATCGGGTCAATAGTGATCTCCTTCATCTCTTCATCACCTTCCTTCTGAGGATGGACGCGGGCAGGCTGTACATGTAGAATATGCCCACCGGGTCCTTGATCTGCGAAATAAGGTCCTCCACATCCTCTTCCGAGTACGTCCCCGGCTCCTTGTCCAGGTTCAGTATGGAGGCCAGGGCGGTCATCATCCCCGTGCCTATGTCCGACTGGTTGGGGGCGGCACCCCCGCAGCCCGTGCAGGGCATGTCCACCTTCAGGCACTGCGCCCCGCAGCCTCCGCGGGTGGCCATGCCCATGCAGATGATCCCCTGCTCCATGAGGCAGCGCTCCGGATCGGGAACGAACTCGTGCACCCGGTGCAGGGCGGTGATCTTCTTGTTCTCCCGCTTGCGCGGGCACTCCGCGCACACCGCGGGCATGGGCGCCAGCACCGTGCCCTTGGGAGGCAGCTTGCCTGCGACGATCGCGTCCAGGGCGTTCACGATGAGCTGCACCGGCGGGGGGCATCCCGGCAGATAGTAATCCACGTCCACGGTCTGGTCAAGGGTCTTCACCGTGTCGTAGAAGGTGGGTATGTGCAGCGTCCCCTCCCTCACCTGCGAATCCGGTCTGGGGACGGCGGAGCCGTTGTCCCGGCCCTGGCTCACCTGCATGTACACGTGGTCCAGGATGTCCTGGGCATCGTGCAGGTTGGCCAATCCCGGAACGGAACCCTCGTTGGCGCAGGAGCCGAAGGCCACCAGCAGCTTGGACTTGGCCCTGAGCACATTGGCCATGTGCTCCTGCTCGCTGTTGCGCACGGAGCCGTTGAAGAAGGTCACGTCCACGTAGCCGTCCGGGAAGGCCTCCACGTCCCTGTACTTCACGTCCATGGCCACCGGCCAGAACACAATGTCCACGTGCTGGACCAGGTCGAGTATCCTCTCGTTCATGTCCAGGACCGCGATCTCGCAGCCCCCGCAGCTGGCCGCCCAGTAGAATGCCACCTTCAGTTTGTCGATGTGCGGTCCCCCCTTGGTCCTCCGGTAAGGTATTCATGCATGGCCCGGGCGGCCCTCTTGCCCGCGCCCATGGCGCTGATGACCGTGGCCGCGCCGGTGGCCACGTCCCCGCCGGCGAAGACCCCCTCCAGGTTCGTCCGACCGTCCTCGTCCACCAGTATGGTGCCGTTGCGCGGGTTGGTCTTGAGGCCCTCGGTGGTCCTCTGGATGATCGGGTTCGGGGTCTGGCCGATGGCCACGATCACCGTGTCGGTGTCCACCTCGAAGTCCGAGCAGGCGATCGGCTTCACGCCGGTCCGCCCGCGCTCGTCCGGCATGGTCAGCTCCATGCAGGTGCAGCGCATCGCGCGCACCCAGCCCTTGTCGTCCCCGTAGAACTCAGCGGGGGCGTTCAGGAAGTTGCAGATCAGCCCCTCCTCCTCGGCGTTCTCGATCTCCTCCCGCCGGGCGGGCAGCTCGTTCCGGGAGCGCCGGTAGTTGAGGCAGACCCTGGCCCCCAGTCTCATGGATATGCGCGCGCAGTCCATGGCCACGTTGCCTCCGCCGATGACCACCACGTGCTTTCCGATTCGTATCGGGGTGTCGCTCTCCGGGAAGTTGTAGGCCTTCATCAGGTTGACCCTGATCAGGAACTCGTTGGCCGAGTATATCCCGCCCAGGTTCTCTCCCGGGCAGCCGGTCCATTGGGGCAGACCGGCCCCGCTGGCGATGTAGATGGCGTCGTAGCCCTGCTCCATCAGCTCGGGGATGGTGTGAATGCGCCCGATCAGGTTTCCCAGGCGCAGCTCCACGCCCAGGCTCTGAACGTACTCCACCTCCTTCTGCACGATGTCCTTGGGAAGCCGGAACTCGGGGATGCCGTACATCAGCACCCCTCCGGCCACGTGAAGCGCCTCGAACAGGGTGACCTCGTGCCCCAGCTTGGCCAGGTCGGAGGCCGCCGTCAGCCCGGACGGCCCCGCTCCGATGATGGCCACCCTCTTGCCGGTCGAGGCCGGCCGGGGAGGCGCCTTCATCCCGTGCTCCCTCTCCCAGTCGGCCAGGAAGCGCTCCAGGCGGCCAATGTTGACCGGGTCCCCCTTCTTTCCGCGCAGGCAGTTCTTCTGGCACTGGGCCTCCTGCGGGCACACCCTTCCGCACACCGCGGGCAGGGCGTTCTTGGACTTGATTATGGCGATGGCATCCTCGTAGTTCCTCTGGGACAGCTTCTCAATGAACTGGGGGATGGGCACCTCCACCGGGCAGCCCTGCACGCACTGCGGCTTCTTGCACCTCAGGCAGCGCTCCGCCTCGGCCAGGGCCATCTCCTCCGTGTAGCCCAAGGCGACCTCCTTGAAGTTCCTGACCCGCTCCTCAGGCTCCTGGCGGGGCATGGGGATATCCTCGTCCATGCGCTTCTCGCCCCTCCTCCTGGGCTCATTGCCTTCCACAGCGGCACCCCCCTTTGTGCTCATGGAGCAGCGCGCTCAGGCGCTCCTCCGGCAGCATGCTGCGCTGCCTGTTGATGAGCTCGTCGAAGTTGGTCTTGTGGCCGTCGAACTCCGGGCCGTCCACGCATCCGAAGAGCATCTGCTCCCCCACGGTGACCCGGCACACCCCGCACATCCCCATCCCGTCGATCATGATCGGGGTGAGGGAGACCACGGTGGGTATCCCGAAGGGCTTGGTGATCTCGCTGACCCTCTTCATCATCACCACCGGGCCGATGACCGTGCAGCGGTCGAACCTCTCCCTGGACAGGAGGTCCTTCAGGAAGTCCAGCCCCTTCTCGCCCACGCTGCCGTCGTCCGAGGACACGTACACGCGGTCGCTGTACCGCTCCGCCACGTCCCTCTTGAACAGGAACTCCTGGCTGCGGCAGCCCAGCACCGTCACCACCTCGTTCCCGGCCTCCTTCAGGGCCTTGGCCTGCAGCAATGCCGGGGCGGCCATGATGCTCCCGCCCACGCAGAGGACCCTGCCGAACCTGCCGATCTCCGAAGGGTTTCCCAGCGGGCCGGTCACGTTGAAGATGTCCTGCCCCTGCTCGAAGGTCCCCAGCTCCCGGGTGGTCTTCCCCACCTCGTGGAAGGCGAAGGACACCGTGCCCCTCTGGCGGTCGTAATCGCAGATGCTCAGGGGCACCCTCTCGCCGCCCTCCCTGGGCACCACGATCAGGAACTGACCCGGCAGGGCCTTGGCGGCGATCTCCGGGGCCTCCACCTCAAAGAGGGTGTGCTTGTGGGCCAGCCTCTCCTTGGAAATGATGCGGTACATCTCAGTCCTCCTTGCGGACTTCGTTCAGCGGCAGGGTGGCTATGCGCTCGCAGAAGGCCTCGAAGCGGCTGGTGAAATCCCCAGCGCAGCGCGGAGATAGTTCATGCATCTCGAAGCGCTCCGAGAGCCCCAGCCTCTCCAGGGCGGTCAGCAGCACCTCCAGCTGCCGCTCGGCGGTGTCCCGCCCCTTCTGCAGCTTGCAGTCCTCCGGGGCGCACACCACTCCCATCACCCCGTCGAACCCGCTCTGCAGGGCGTTCAGCACGTGCACGGGGTCCAGCCCCTTGAAGCAGGGGACCTCCAGCATCATGGCGTTCCTCCCCCTCAGCATGCGGTCCGGGTCGTCCAGGGCGGAGAACTCCGACCACTGGCAGCTGAACACCAGTATGGACGGCTTGTGGTCCCGCTCGCGCATGCGGGCCGCGGCCTCCTCGTAGGAGCGCAGCACGGTGTAGAAATCGTAGCCCTTCACCTGTATGGCGTTGTGCGGGCAGACCATCTGGCAGGCCCCGCAGCCCACGCACTTCTCCTGGTCCACCACCGGGGAGGAGAAGTCCGCGGCGGTGATGGCCCCGTAGGGGCATACGAACACGCACTTGTCGCAGCCCACGCAGTCATGGCTGATCCACACCGCCTTGCGGGAGTACTTGACCACCTGCAGGGCGTCCTCCGGGTAGCCCAGCTGCTTGATGACCGCCTTGCCCAGCAGTAGCCTCCTGGTCTCTATCCTGGTGCCCTCCTTCATGCGGCAGAAGCCGTCCTGGCACTGGATGGACACGATGTTCCTGATGCCGGAGGAAAGGGCGTTGAACACGAAGTCCGTGGGGATCCGTCCGGCGCAGGGTATCCTGAGGGGGATGTAATCCCTGGTGCGCAGCCCCTGCTCGGCCAGGATGTCCTCCACCTCCCCGCTGCTGGGGGAGTTGCCGCGGCACATCATGACCAGGGTCTCCGCGCCCGGGCTGGCGCTGCGGACGTAATCCAGCAGCCCGTCGTAATCGTAATAGGCCATCTCGATGGCCGACACCGGGCAGGCGCTGTAGCATATGCCGCAGACCTGGCACTTCTGGATGTCTATCTTGATGCGTCCGTCCTCCTGCTGATAGATGGCTTCGAACGGACAGAGGGAATAGCAGACCTTGCACCTGCTGCACAGGTCCTGGTCGATCTTCACGGCGGCGAGGCAGTTATCGTTCATCAGTGATCACCCGACGGTCCCGCGCCTCCCAGCGGCCCCGCGCCGAAACGCTCTTTCCCCGGGCGGAGGGGGCGGCATCAGGACCTCGACAGCATGCGTCCATGACGTAATCCATCGCATGATGGCCTTATTATTTAATGGATATGCTCGATAGTTCGTAATCGGTCTCCCTGGCATCATTTAATGTCAGTTTCTCTGCGAAGAATGGACATTTGTACAGGATTTATTGACGATTCTGTCAATTTTTTCGATGGGTAACGCGATAATGGGCCTTTCGACATCGCAATAATTAGGAAAACTTAATCGACCTGTAGGTCGCTGCGAGGCCGAATAGGTGAAGGGATCACATCATGCTCACCAAGGAACTTATGGATAAGGTCGTGGCCAAGAACCCCGGGGAGAAGGAGTTCCACCAGGCCGTCAACGAGGTCTTCGAGTCCCTGGAACCGGTGCTCAGGCAGCATCCTGAATTCGTCAAGGCCAAGATACTCGAGAGGATGGTCGAACCGGACCGCCAGGTCATGTTCAGGGTCACCTGGATGGATGACAAGGGCGAGGTGCAGGTCAACCGCGGCTTCCGGGTGCAGTTCAACGGCGCCATCGGCCCCTACAAGGGAGGACTGCGCTTCCACCCCTCGGTCAACCTGGGCATACTGAAGTTCCTGGGCTTCGAGCAGGTGTTCAAGAACGCCCTGACCGGGCTGCCCATGGGCGGGGCCAAGGGCGGCGCGGACTTCGATCCCAAGGGCAAGAGCGACGCGGAGATCATGCGCTTCTGCCAGAACTTCATGAACGAGCTGTTCAGGCACATCGGCCCGGACACCGACGTGCCCGCGGGGGACATCGGCGTCGGCGGCAGGGAGATCGGCTACCTCTTCGGCCAGTACAAGAAGATAAACAACCGCTTCGAGTCCGTGCTCACCGGCAAGGGCATCAACTGGGGCGGGTCGCTGATGCGCCCCCAGGCCACCGGGTTCGGCTGCACCTACTTCTGCGAGGAGATGCTCAAGACCCGAAAGCAGGATTTCCAGGGCAAGACCGTGGCCATCTCCGGTTCCGGGAACGTTGCCCAGTACGCGGTGCAGAAGGTCACCCAGCTCGGCGGAAAGGTGGTCACCCTCTCCGACTCCGACGGCAGCATCCACGATCCGGAGGGCATCGACCTGAAGAAGTGGGAGTACGTCATGGACCTCAAGAACGTGAAGCGCGGGCGCATAAGCGAGTACGCGGCCAAGTACGGATGCGAGTACTGGGCCAACGAGCGGCCGTGGAGGGCCAAGTGCGACATCGCCATGCCGTGCGCCACCCAGAACGAGCTGGACAAGGACGACGCCAGGCGGCTGCTGGACAACGGGGTCATCGCCGTCTGCGAGGGGGCCAACATGCCCTCGACCCCGGATGCGGTGGAGATGTTCATAGCCAACGGGGTGCTGTTCGGTCCCGGGAAGGCGGCCAACGCCGGCGGGGTGGCCACCTCCGGGCTGGAGATGTGCCAGAACCATATTGGCATGTCCTGGTCCGCGGAGGAGGTGGACCGGCAGCTGCACCAGATCATGGTCAACATCCACAAGAACGCCATGGGCTCCGCCGCCAAGTACGGCAGCCCTGGGAACTACGTGGTGGGGGCCAACATCACCGGCTTCATCAAGGTCGCCAGCTCCATGATGGACCAGGGCCTGATCTGAACGGCTTCCCGTCCGGGACGCCGGACGGAGCAATATCTTCCCAGCCGTCATTTCACTGACGATCGTCCTCAATCTCTATATCTTCCAGAACGCCATGCGGACATGCAGGGTGAAAGGATGAGGATACTAGCTATCAACGGAAGCCCCCGCAAGGACGGGAACACCGCCAGGCTGCTCAAGGAGATCACCAAGGACCACGCGGACGTGGACCTGGACTACTACAACCTGAACGAGCTGAAGATCAAGGACTGCCAGGCCTGCTTCTACTGCAAGAAGAACGACGCCTGCGCGGTGAAGGACGACATGCAGCTCCTGTACAAGAAGCTCAGGGAGGCCGACGCGCTGGTGATCGGCTCGCCCATTTACTTCAGCACCGAGACCGCCAGCACCCGGGCCTTCATCGACAGGATGTACGCCCTGCTGGCCTTCGGCGACGGCCCGGGCAAGTACGTCCCCCGGTTGAAGCCGGGCAAGAAGGTCATTGCCGTGTTCCCGTGCGGAAATCCCAACGGGCAGGAGTTCTATGCCGAGGTGGCCAAGCGCATGTTCGCCACCTGGGGCATGCTGGGCTTCAAGGAGGTTCACCCCTTCGTGATCCAGGGCACCTCGCCGCAGGGCAACGTCCTGGAGCTGGTCCGGGCGCAGGAAGTGGTCAAGGAATGCCATGGCCTGCTGGGTGATTGATGGGCTTCAGGGCCTTCATCGCCGTGGACGTGGAGTGCGGACCGGTGCTCAGGGACGCCATAGAGGAGCTGGCGCACCTCGGGCGGGCCCTGAAGCCGGTATCGCCGGGGAACGTTCACGTCACCCTCAAGTTCCTGGGAGAGACCGAGGAGCAGACCGTTCCCGATCTGGGAGGGGTCATGAGGAAGGCCGTGCAGGGCCTAGCTCCCTTCGAGGTCCGGCTGATCGGCACCGGGGTTTTCCCTAACCTGCGCGCCGCCCGGGTGGTCTGGGTGGGGATGGAGGGTACGGAGCCGCTCAAAAGGATCGTGACCGGACTGGAGGACGGCTGCGTGCCGCTCGGCTTCAGCCGGGACAGGTACGCCTTCTCGCCCCATCTCACCCTGGCCAGGGTGAGGGAGGGCTTCAAGGCCGACCTGGTCGATTTCCTTAAGTACGGCCGGGACAAGGATTTCGGCTCGTTCGCCGTGAACGCGATCAAACTGAAGAAGAGCGTGCTCACCCCGAACGGACCTATATACAGCGACGTTCTGGATATCGGGCTCTAACGCGCAATGCTCTCGAAGAGGGAGAACTCCGTGGTCTTGAGCAGGTCCTGCGGCAGGTGGTCCTTCACGAAGTCGATGCTGTAGCTCCCGCCGCGGAAGTCCGGGTTGCGCACCACCAGCCGGTGGTACGGTATGGTGGTCTTGATCCCGGTGACCGTGTAGCGGTCCAGGGCCTCCTGCGAGCGGTTCAGCACCTCGTTCCTGGTCTTGCCGGAGATGATCAGCTTGGCCAGCAGGTTGTCGAATTCCGTCGGCACCACGTAACCCTCGTAAGCATGCGAATCCACGCGCACATGGTCCCCGGCCGGCTCGGTGTACTTCTCGATGCGCCCGGGGGCGGGGAAGAAGTTGTTGAACGGGTTCTCGGCGTTGATCCTGAACTCCATGGCGTGGCCCTTGGGTCTGACGGCCGAAAGGACATCCTCCACCGGAATATCAGAACCGATCTTCAGTTGCATCTCCACCAGGTCCAGGCCGGTGACCAGCTCGGTGATGGGGTGCTCCACCTGTATCCTGGTGTTGGCCTCCAGGAAGAAGAGGTCCCCCTCTGCGGACATCAGGAACTCGAAGGTGCCCAGGGAGGTGTACCCGGCCCGCTTGACAGCGGCGATGCAGAGCTCGGACATTCGCTCCCTCAGTTCCGGAGACACGGCGCAGGAGGGCGTCTCCTCTATGATCTTCTGGTGCCGGCGCTGCACCGAGCACTCCCTCTCTCCCAGGCAGTAGGCGTTGCCGCGCGAGTCACCCACCACCTGGAACTCGATGTGCCTCGCCTTGAGCAAGGCCCTCTCCAGGTAGATGGTGGGGTTCTTGAAGGCCTTGTCCGCCTCGTTCTTGGCGGAGGTGAGCGCGTTCTCCATCTCATCGTCGTTGTGCACCAGCCTCATCCCGCGTCCGCCGCCGCCTCCGGAGGCCTTGAGCAGGATGGGATAGCCTATCCTGTTGGCCTCCTTGATGGCCTCGTCCGGGGTCTCCAGGGGATCGAGCGTACCCGGCATGATGGGCACTCCCACCTTGGACATGAACTCGCGTGCGGACAGCTTGCTGCCCAGCAGCTTCATGGCCCTGGGCGACGGCCCCAGGAAGGCGATGCCCTCCTCCTCGCAGCGCTCGGAGAACTCCGGCTTCTCGGAGAGGAAGCCGTATCCGGGGTGGATGGCGTCCACCTTCATGCGGTTGGCCACGTCGATGATCGCGTCGATGTTCAGATAGCCTATGCTGCTCTCGTCGGTCTGCAGCTCCACGCTCTTGTCCGCCAGGGACACGTGCTTGCAGTGCTTGTCCGAAGGGGTGTATATCCCCACGGTGGGCACCCCCATCCTCTTGCAGGTGTTGATCACCCGTATGGCGATCTCCCCTCTGTTTGCTATCAGCACCTTCTTGAACATCTTGAGACCTCAGGCGCCATGGCTACGCATGCGACTGCGTGGCAGGGAATGTAGCTTGATTTAATAATAATTTCGCTTCCTTTCGTCCGGAATTTTCAATGATTTCGGATGGAATATTCGTTTTCTGTTAAGAATCAGGCAATAATTTACATTAAATCGTTTTTTACGCTGCTAATTGATGGCAGACAGTTAGTCTCACTGTAGGCAAGAAGCAGTAGACACCCTTCCACCCTTCTTCCTTTCGGAGATACAATGAGGCTCTCTAAGAAGATGATGAACGGGGATAGGAACGGCGGGATAGAGGGGCTGCCCCTGCAGCTGATGATAATGGTGCTGGTGGCCGGCCTAGGGACCGCCATCCTGGTGGGATGGATGGGCGGGCTGACCACCCCGGAGGCGATCGCCTCGGTGAACGGCTCCCCCTCCGAGATAATGCTCAGCGACGGTGATGGGGACGGTACCTTCGAGAGCGACGATGTTGGGCTGACCATATACGTGAGGGACCAGGACGGGGATGCGGTGGCCGGGGCGTCGGTCGTGCTGGACGGCTGCAACGTGCGCAATTCGGACGGGTCGGCGGTGTACGGCTCCACGGACGCTGAAGGCAAGGTGACGTTCGACGGCCTGAGCGTCTCGCAGTACGGACAGGGAATCGGGTTCATAACCGTGACCGTGGCCAAGGGGGGCATGGGCACCGATTCCTCCCTGCAGATACCGGTGATCTCGCGGTGAGGGCATGAGGAACGACCGTAGGGGGATCGAGGGGCTGCCGCTCCGGCTGATGATCGTGGCGCTCCTGGTCTCCCTGACCCTGCCCCTCCTGCTCTCATCCATGGACCAGGCCGCCTCAGGCATGGCCGAACGACGATTGGAACAGGAGGCCGAGGACCTGGCGCGGTCGATAGAGGGCCTGGCCGCAGCCGGCCCCGGGAACGTTCGCTTCATGGATGTGGCGTCCGACCTCCCTTCCGGATCGGAGATACGCTTGGGCGGGGGAGGCGGAACCGCGGAGAGCGCGCGGGTATCCTGGTACATGGACGGGGCGGAGGTCGGGCGAAGGTACCTGCAAGGTGCGGAGGTGGTCACGGCGGACGGCTCTCCCATCGGCCTCGGTCCCGGCGCCTCGATGGTCCTGCGATGCCCCGCGAACATCTGGGGTGTGGTGGAGGCGGACCGGGCATGATGGAATTCTTCATTTCCAAGGTCTGGATGTTCCTGGTCGGGATCGCCCTCATGGCAGTTCTCCTGCAGGGCGCGCAGACCACGATCTCCGCGGACAGGTCGGCGGCCCTGGAGGACCTGGCCGAGAGCCTCCATGATTACTTCGAACGGATCGAACTTGCAGGTCCCGGCCTGGAGGTGACCATCGACCTGAGCGGCCTTCTGCCGGCCTCCGTCAGTCTGAACGTGCAGGAGGGATGCGCGCAGCTGAGCTGCGACGGGGTCTCCAGAAAATTCTCCATGCCCGGGGCGATGCTGTTCCAGGAGAAGGGCGACGGGGGGAAGGAGCGCGTGGATACGATGTCCGTCCGGAGCACGGACCGTTTGACGGTGCTGAACACAGATACGGGGATGGAGATGACGCTGCTCAGTCCGCGAACTTCTCCGCCACGTACTTGACGGCGTCCACGAAGCCGCGCAGCTCCTCCTCGGTGTTGTAGACGTAGAAGGAGGCCCGGGCGCAGCCTTCCAACCCGCGCTTGGCGAAGTAGGGGTGCACGCAGTGCATTCCGGAGCGTATCAGCACCTTCGCGACCTCGTCCAGGATCATGGCCACGTCGTGCGGGAGCATCCCCTTCAGGTTGAAGGAGAAGATGCCGCCCTTCCGGCGGGGGTCCTCCGGCCCCAGCATGGTCAGCTGTTCCACATCCTTCAGCCCATGGGTGGCGATGGCGTTCAGCCGGTGCTCGTGCTCCGCGGCCTCCTCCATCCCCAGGTCCCTGAGGTAGCGCACCGCGGCCCCGCTGCCGATTATTCCCGCGTAGTTCTGAAGCCCGGCCTCGAACTTGTCCGGTATTGGGAGGATCTGCGCGGAATCGTAGCTGGTGATGGCCACCCCGCCACCTCCGGTGACCAGGGGGTCGATCTGCTCCAGGACCTCCCTCTTCCCGTAAAGTATGCCGGTGCCGGAAGGCCCCAGCATCTTGTGCATGGACCAGGCGTACAGGTCCACGTCCAGCCTCTCCAGGTCCAGGGGGTTGTGCGGGGCGGTCTGGCATCCATCGGCCATGACCAATGCGCCGCGGTCGTGGGCGATGTCCACAACCTCCTTGAGGCGCAGGGTGCTGCCGTCCACGTTGTTGGTGTGCACCACGCTGACCAGCCTGGCCCCCTTGTCCAACTCCTCCTTCAGGGGCTCCATGTCCCCCTCCTCCAGGGAGGCGAAGGGCACGATGCCCCGTCCGATCCCCTTCTCCTTGGCCAGCAGCACCCAGGGGACGTGGTTGCTGTTGTGCTCCATGTCCGTGGTTATGACCCGGTCCCCCTTTCCCAGGCGCAGCCCCTTGGCCACGGTGTTCATGGACTCGGTGGCGCTCTTGGTGAAGATGACGCAGTCCACGTCCTTGATCCCGAAGAAGGAGGCGACGTCCTCCCTGGACTGGTCCAGACGTATGGAGACCTCGGTGGCCAGGCGGTGCACGCTGCGGCCGCCGCAGGCCGGGAAATCGTAATAGTACTCGTTCATGGCCTCCACCACCTGCCGGGGTCGGAGGCTCTGGCAGGCGCTGTCCAGGTAAATAGGCGGGTCGTCCCTGTCGAAAAGGGGGAAGTCCTTACGGATCCTTGCCACATCCATGGAGGTCGGGTTGAGAAGGGGTTCGCATTATTTAAGAGCTCATTCGTTACTGGCCGATGCCGGTCACCATAGGACTCCCCCAAGAACGGTCATCGGCGAGGTTGGATGCTCTGGCAATATCAGCTAATAATCCTTAGGACATGTGGTCGGCGTGTCCCTGAGGATTTGGCTTGTAGAGATCAGGATGCAGTTCCTACTGCTTCCGGTCATACTCTCCGTGGTCGGGGGTTCGTTGGCTTACCACGATGGGACCTTCGATGCGCTCAACTTCGTTCTGTTCACCGCGATAATGCTCCTGCTGCACATCACCGTGAACACACTGAACGACTACTATGATCACCGCACAGGGATCGATCTCAACACCCGCAGGACCATGTTCAACGGAGGAACGGGGGTATTGCAGGAAGGCCTGCTGCGACCGAAGCAGGTCCTTGACATGGCCATCGTCAGCTACCTGATATCACTGGCATTAAGCATCTTTCTAGTGGCCAAGGTCGGCCTGGTGCTGCTTCCCCTGGTGGCCATGGGCATGATCTTCTCCCTGTTCTACACCCAGATCTTCGCGCGGAACCTGCTTGGGGAGATCGCGGCCGGACTGGGTCTGGGGTCCCTTCCCATTTTGGGCGCGTATATGGTGCACATTCCTGAGCTCACCCCGGCCATACTGATACTTGCTGTCTCGGCAGGCCTGCTCACCTTCAACCTATTGCTGCTCAACGAGTTCCCGGACTTGGAGGCGGACCGGATGGGGGGAAGGAGGAACCTGGTCATCCGTCTGGGTACCAGGAGGGCGGCGCGCCTGTACGTAGTACTGACCATATTGGTGTACATCATTTTGATGGCCTTCGCGGCCCTGGGGGTCATCCCTCCATTGAGCCTTCTCGGACTGGTCACCATACCTTTTGCCTACAAGGCCGCGGTCATCTCCTTCTCCGATCCCCGGGAGATCGACAGGTTCCAACACGGATTGAGCGCGAATGTGCAGGTGGTGCTGATCACCCAGGCCTTGGTGGCCGTGGGCATCGCCGCCTCGCTGTTTATTTGAGGGAAGAGAGGTTGGGAGGATGGAAATGCAGGAAGTTTTTCTGGACAAATCGTCTCGGAGGATAGGTCGGATGTTCGATGACATAACCCCTACCTACGACCTTCTGAACCACATCCTCTCCATGTCCATCGACCTGGGATGGAGGGAGAGGATGATCGAGGAGCTGGAGGTGGGTGAGGGGGACACGGTCCTGGACATAGCCACCGGAACCGGGGACATGGCCATACTGGCCCGCTCACGTACCGACTGCTCGGTGGTGGGCGTGGACCTGTCCAGGAACATGCTGGGGCAGGCCACGCTGAAATGGGCTCGGAGGTTCGGGGAAGGGTATCAGGCCATGCAGGGCGATGCCCTATACCTGCCCCTTAGAGATGCCAGCTTCGACAAGGCCATGGTCGCCTTCGGGGTCAGGAACATGGCCGACATCCCGGCCTTCATACGGGAGGTGGGCAGGGTGCTTAAGCCGCAGGGGAGGCTGGCCATACTGGAGTTCTCACTCCCTCCTTATCCCGTGGTCCGGGAAGCGTACCTGGTCTATCTGACCAGGGTTCTCCCGTTCATCGGGGGGTTGCAGTCCGGAAACCGTTCGGCCTATCAGTATCTCAGTGCCTCGATACGGCGATTCCCCTCCCCGGAGTCTTTAACCTCCCTGATCCAAGATCAAGGGTTCCAGGTGCGCAGGTCCATTTCCCTCTCCATGGGGATATGCCACCTTTACGTCATTGAGAGGATGTGACACGCTCTCACATCATCGCACCCCTGGGGTCCAAAATATCGAACAGAGCTGAAAAGAAAAAATGGAGGGGGGTCAGGCCGACATCACTCGGTCTATGTACCTCTCCACCTCCTTCAAAAGGGCGTCCGACGCCTTTCCGCCTCCGAAGGCCATCCGGTAGTCCAGGAAATGGCGTATGGCCTTCTTCTTGGCATCCGCCTTCTTTCCAGGATTCTTTTTCAGGTGCTCCCGGACAGACCTCGCTAGCATGGCCTTTCCGTCCTCGGTTAACATGTTTTGAACCCCCGTTCCTTTCTATTGGCGGGCGACGGTATAAGTCTATCGAAAACCTTTCCCGGGCGAGGGCGAGAAGTGAACTTCCATTCCCAGGTACGGAGGCCGACAGGGGTGCAGGGCATCATCATGGCCCGGCGCATGAACCAGAACCACCACGGGATGATGCGGTGGGCCCTGGGGCAGATGGACGTCTCACGAACGAGCGAGGTGCTCGACGTGGGATGCGGGGGCGGCGGACCGATGTCCATGCTCTCGACCATCACACCGGACGCGCGCTTCACCGCCCTGGACCTCTCCAGGGACATGCTGCGCATGACCTGCAAGGTCAACTCAGGCCTGAAAAAGGATTCCCGGCTGAGGGCGGTCCGCGGGTCGGTGGCCTCCCTGCCCTTCCGGGACGCGGCGTTCGACACGGTGTTCGCCTGCGAGACCACCTACTTCTGGCCCGACCTCCCCGAGAACCTTCATGAATGCCGGAGGGTGCTGGACCGCGGCGGCAGGATGATCCTGGTGCAGGAGGCCTGGGACTCCCCGAAGTGGCGGGAGAGGAACGAGTCCTGGCAGAAGGGCTTCCGCATGCGATTCTGCAGCCTGGAGGAATACCATGGCATGCTGAGGGAGGCTGGTTTCGATCGCGTCCTCACCGCCACAGAGGAAGAGGAGGGCTGGTTCGTCATGCAGGCCCTGGTGGACTAGAGGGAAAATCAATATCCCCGTACGGCATGCGCTCAGCGATGACTTCGTTGCAGGTGGTCCTGGCCGGAGTGGAGATGGAGAACCCCACCATGCTGGCCTCGGGGATCATGGGCGAGACCGGGGGTTCGCTCCTGGCCATGGCCAAGGGCGGCGCGGGGGCCCTGGTGACCAAATCCATAGGCATGCAGCCCAGGCAGGGCCACAAGAACCCCACCCTCGTCGAGATGGAATTCGGTTACATGAACGCCATGGGGCTGCCCAACCCGGGCATTGAGGCCTTCGAGGAGGAGATGAAGGTGGCCTTCCGTTCCGGGATACCCATAATCGGCAGCGTTTTCGGGGCCTCGGCGGAGGAGTTCGCCTCCCTGTCCCGGAAGATGCAGGACTACGGCGCGGAGGCGGTGGAGCTGAACCTCAGCTGCCCGCACGCCAAAGGCTACGGCATGGAGATGGGGGTTGACCCGGAGGTGGTCGCGAACATAATCAGGGAGGTGAAGAGCGCCGTATGCATCCCGGTGTTCGCCAAGCTCACCCCCAACACCCACCGGCTGATAGATGTGGCCAAGGCGGCCGAGGAGGCTGGGGTGGATGGGATCGTGGCCATAAACACCCTCAAGGCCATGAAGATCGACGTGGACATGCGCCGCCCGGTGCTGTCCAACCGGTACGGGGGGCTGTCCGGCCCGGCGGTGAGGGGCGTGGGCGTACGATGCGTCTACGAGCTGTACGAGAATCTGAAGATACCGGTCATAGGGGTCGGCGGCGTCGAGGACTGGCGTTCCGCGCTCGAGTACATGATGGCCGGGGCCGCGGCGGTGCAGGTGGGCAGCGGCGTGGGCCGCGTCGGCGCCAAGGTCTTCGGGGACATCTGCTCCGGCATGGCCTCGTACATGTCCGAGAACGGCTTCCGGGACGTCACCCAGCTGGTGGGGGTGGCCCATGACTGAGAGGTTCATGGTCACCCAGACGGCGGTGACCGTGGCATCGCGCACCGAGGAGGCGGAGGGCGTGGTCACCCTGCGCTTCGATTGGAATGCGGCGGCCTACCCGGGGCAGTTCATAATGGTCTGGATCCCGGGAGTGGACGAGATACCCATGTCCCTGTCCTACTTGGGGGACAGGAAGGGCATAACTGTCAAGAACATCGGGGAGGCGACCAGGGCCCTCACGTCCATGCAGGTCGGCGACAGGTTCGTGGTCCGGGGGCCGTACGGCCGCGGGTACCACGTTCCCAACGGAAAGGTCCTGGCCGTGGGCGGGGGTACCGGCATGGCATCATTGCTTCCGGCCCTGGAACGCATCTCCGCGGCCAACCTGCACACGGCCATCGGCGCAAGGAACGAGAAGGAGCTGCTGTTCGAGGAACGGGCGAGCAGAACATCATCGCTGGTCAGGGTGTCCACGGACGACGGGAGCAGGGGCCTCCACGGCAACGCGGTCCAGCTGGCCAAGGAGATGATGTCCTCCGAGCGCTACGACATGGTCATCGCCTGCGGCCCGGAGAAGATGCTGTACTTCCTGCACAGGCTGTGCCTGGAGGAGAACATCCCCTGCCAGATGTCCCTGGAGCGCTACATGAAGTGCGGCGCGGGGCTCTGCGGCTCCTGCGCCATGGACGGCAAGCGCGTCTGCCGCGAGGGTCCGGTGTTCACCGGGGAGGAGCTCAGGGAGATGAGCGAGTTCGGCAGGCAGCGCAGGGACGAGTGCGGCGGGCGGGTCAGGTTGTGAGCACCGGTCGGATGACCGAGGCCACGATCTCCCGGAACTCCAGGTCGTTGACCCTTCCCTTCTTCTCCCCTATTATCTTCACCCGGTCCAGGATCTCCCACAGCTGGTCGTCCGTGGCGATCAGGCCGGTGTCGTCCACCCGCTTGCGGATGTAGTTGAGCCCGGTGTGCTTGCCCATCAGGATGTGCCTCTCGTTCCCCACGAGCTGGGGGTCGATGCTCTCGTAGGTGAGCGGGCATGCCAGGACCGCGGCCACGTGTATCCCCGACTCGTGGGAGAAGGCGTTCCGGCCCACCAGCGGCTGGTTCACCGGCTTCACCAGGCCGGAGAAGGCCTCCACCATGTCCGAGGCCTCCTTGAGCTTGCGGGTGTCGATGCCCAGGTCCCTGCCGTAGACGAACTTCATGGCCGCCACGAACTGCTCCAGGGGAACGTTCCCGCATCGCTCTCCTATCCCGTTTATGGTGGTGGTGACCGCGTTCGCCCCGGCCTTGACCCCGGCGATGGCGTTGGCCAGCGCGAACCCGTAGTCGTTGTGCAGGTGCAGGGACACCGGCGTCCTAACGGTCTCCCGGGTCTTGGCCACCAGGAAGGATATCGCCTCCGGGGAGGCGCACCCCAGGGTGTCGGTGACCCCTATGCGGTCCGCGCCGGCGCATTCCGCGGTCTTGTACACCTTGAGCAGGAAGTCCAGCTCGGTGCGGGTGGTGTCCTCCGCGCTCAGGGAGACCTGCACCCCGCGGGATTTGGCGTACTCGATGCCGTTGACGACCTTATCCAGGACGAACTGGCGGTCCTTCTTGAACTTGTGCTGGATGTGCAGGTCGGAGGTGCCGATGAAGAGCAGCACCATGTCCACCCCCGCGTCCACCGAGGCGTCGATGTCGTCCTTGGTGATGCGCGAGAGCACCAGGATGTCCGCGTCCAGGTCCTCGTCGCATATGGCCTTCACCGAGGCCTTCTCCCTTTCCGATACCGCAGGGAACCCGGCCTCGATCTGCTGCACTCCCATCTCGTCCAGCTTGCGGGCGATGGACACCTTCTGGTCCAGGCTGAATGTCACTCCCGGGGTCTGCTCTCCGTCGCGCAGCGTGGAATCGTAAACTATGACCTCCCCCACCTCCAGCTTGGGGTTGTAGGGGCTGAGGGCCACTTCGTCCATGGTCCTCTGAACCTTCGGGGAGTTCAAAATCCTTTCTATGTTCGCATTTTCCGGGGACGCGGGGATCTAGGTCGTCATCTTTTTTTACATGTTCATGATTGAGAGCGACGTGGCCGAGGAAAGCAGGAGGAACCCCAACTTCATCGAGGTCAGCCACGGCCATCTTAAGGTGAACGTGCCCCTCTCGGCATACGAGGGCACCACCTACCACATCAGGCCGGAGGAGGCCGAGAACCTCAAGCGCATGCTGGCCTCCCGCTATCCCTGGCTGAGCCGCAATGCCCTGGAGGTCTTCATCCAGGAGGCCGAGCAGGCCATGTTCGACCGCATCCAGTCCCAGCTCGGTTACATGGAGAAGGCCAGGCATGCCATGGCCTCCGGCAACTACCATCGGTCCAAGGCCATGGCCGAGAGGCATCTGGAACGCCTGCCGGAGGATCCCGACGCCCTCTACGTGCTCGGGGAGTCGCTGTGCAGGCTCGGGGAGACGGAAGAGGGGCTGGCCACCCTGGCCAAGGCCAGGTCCATGGCCCGGAAGCGATGAATCAGGGGAACAGGGCCTGCAGCGCCTTCACCACGTCCATCATGGTGGCCCCCCAGGGGACCGAGGCCAGGTTGCCCTCGATGGTGCATCCTTCCTTGACCTTGCAGCACTTCACGATGGTGGGCATGCCGTCCTTGGGGGCCAGGTTCTGAGGGCAGATATCCAGGCTTTCGACCGGACGGCGGTAGATGTGCTGGAATATGCGCCGGGAGAGGTCGCAGCCTATAAGGGTCGATTCCACCCCGATCTCCGGCGTCTCGTCCAGATAGTAGATCTTCTTGTCCGAGGACAGCCCGGACGCGCGGCAGGGGAAGATGACGCCCGGCGTCTTGACCAGCTTCTCCTGCTCCATGATGTCGATGTCCACATAGTGCGGGATTATCGGCTTCTCGATGAGCCCGGAGGATAAGGCGCGCTCCACCAGCACGGTTAGCTTGGATGGGGATGGAGGCACGACATCCAGGACCCGCAGGTCCAGCAGAGTATCGGCCTTCAGGAAGGAGACGTGGGAGAACATGCCCCAGACCACCACGGTCTTCCCGCCATGCTGGCGAACCAGCCTTGCGAGCTGCGAAACGTTCAGTACGTCCACCTCCTCGTCGTGGATGTAGACGGTGTCCTCTGGAAGCGAAATTATCTCCAGGTCGATGATCGGCCGGAAAAGGTCCTTGCCGTTCTTCTTGTGGATGCGGACGGTAGCGGTGTCCTCTCCATTCCTCAGCACCATGAAGTCGGTGCGGGTGTAGGCGATCTTGTCTCGGAAGTTGCTCAGGATGTTCTCGCGGGTGAGCTTGAATTCAACGTGCCGCATGGAGACGTCCTTGCAATGATCGGGGAGGTTTGACACGGTCGCCTTTTACGACGCCCGCACATATAATGGAATCGAAAGTTCGGACAACTTATCAATATTGTTCGATGGGGATCCATCATGGTTCTGAATTTTCGTCCGATATCTGGACCATTTTAATTATATTGTAGATGACCACAATAAAAATATATAATTAATATATATGGTCACCTACATACATATCAATGGCCAGAGGGGCGTACAGGTTAGAGGTCAATTATCCGAGATATGGGAAACCGAAATAATTCCTGGTCAAGGATATTATGGTCAAGGACAGGAAAAGGAAGGTCGTCAAGTACATCAAGAGCGGTGAAGCCCCCTCGAACGAATACCTCGAGCAGTTCAAACGCGTGCATGCGTACCAATTGGAGCTGAAGGCCGCCAGAAAGAAAGCGGAAATGAGCGCTCCCCATTATTCCTCTGAACTTTTAAGCAGGGACATGATCGCCTACCTCGAAGAGCTGAGGTTCGTGTACCAGCGGTTCGAGGAGCTACTCACGGTCAACGAGGCTGAGGTTTACGAACGTGATTTCGAGGTAAACTAGGTCTCCGGGACCACGCAGATCGAGGGCAACACCCTTACTCTGGAACAGACCAAAGACCTTCTGCTGGCTGGAATACTCCCCCGGGACAGGTCCTCACGTGAGATATATGAGGTGGATAACTTCAACAAATTCATCCGATACCGGAACTCCTACAAGAAAAAAGTCTCCCTGGATTTCGTTCGGAACATGCACGCCCTGATAATGGACAACATCGACATCGAGTCCGCCGGAACGTTCCGCAGGACGGAGGATGTGAACATAGCCGGCTGCTCCATGGGCCTGGCGCCGGCCGCGGTCATCGAGAAGGAACTGGCAGAGGCTATCATGGAATATTATTCCGATATGAAGGGGGGTAGGCACCCCTTCGAATCTGCCATCTTATTCCATTACAGGTTCGAGGCCATACACCCCTTCACCGATGGCAACGGACGGGTGGGGAGGGAGGTGCTGAACTTCATGCTGATGAAGGAGAGGTTCCCCAAGTTACTCTTTCTTGGAAAGGACCGGGAGCTCTACATAAAGGCGTTGAAACTAGGGAACGAGGGTCGGATG
Organism: Methanomassiliicoccales archaeon PtaB.Bin134; assembly: GCA_002067045.1. Next base: position 38,648 of record MVPZ01000169.1, read on the forward strand.
GGAGAGATGGTCTCCTTACTGGCCGAGCCGATTCTGTCGCAAAGGATGGACATCCTGGTCAAGAACCTGGAGAGGGTCATAGAGCCTCCGGTCAAGGGAGGGCAGATGAGGCTGACGGATTTTATGTGAAGGGGATGGGGATGTCAATATCTCATCAGCGATCAAAGTCCAGGTGCGTTCGGAGGCCGACCCAGTCCTGGTTGCTCCGTCCAGATGAAAGGAAAATCTAATTATACGGGTTACAGAATCAACCTTTGCAGGCTGGGATGACAGAGCGGCCATGTGGCGGACTGCAGTCCACAAGGCGGTAATCCGCACACCCGAGTTCAAATCTCGGTCCCAGCTCCATTCACTTCTTCTCGCAGCGCTTCTTTAGCTCCTCGTACATCTTGTTCAATCCGATCTAGGAGTCCTTGATGACCTTACCATCGAAAAGTGTCAATAGCCCCTTGAAGGCGATGCGCTGGGAGAACACTCACTTGTTTTCCTCGATCTTTTCGATCAACTTGGAATGTTCCTCGGACAGCATAGTCCTGATCTTACCTTTGAATCGGAGCTCCTTGTCCTTCTCCATCTTGAACAGGGTCGTTTTGAACTTGATATCGTCCCTTTCTGGCAGGGTCACCACGACATCGAACACGCCGCCTTCCTTCAGATCCCCTTCCATGCGGGTCACGTACGGGTTCCACTCCGGATAAGAAGAAAAATCGGTGACCGTCGTCCAGACCTTCTCCGCCGGCACGTTGATCATGACGGAGCCCTTGATCTCCTTCATGTGTGATGATACGAGTTACGAATGGATTATATTGTTGACACTGACGGCGGAGGGGCGATCATGTCCTCACCATCTCTCCCAGTGGGCCACCTCTTCCACGGGTTTTCTTTTAGAGCTCCCGGCCACCGCCTTCATGAGCTTCTCCCCTATCGACCTCTTCTCGGTCGGGTATCCCAACGGGGTCATGCACAGCACCCTGTAGTTCTCGGGGATCCCGAGAAGTTCCTTGACCTTATCTTCCTTGTACGCCGCGAGATAGCACGTTCCCAGGCCCGCGTCGGTAGCCGCCAGCACCAAATTGTGCATGGCGAGCGCGGCGTCCCACATGTAGTACGGCAGGCCATTCTGGTCGGCGCTGTCCTTAGGGTCGGCGCATACCACGATGACGGCCGGAACGTCCTTGATCCAGCCGTTGATCATCACCTGGCACTTGGCAAGGCCGGCAATGGTCTCCTTGTCGGTTATAGCGACGAATCGCCAGCATTGCTTGTTCATGGCCGATGGCGCTCTGATCGCCGCTTCCAGGAGCGTTTGTATCTTCTCCTTCTCAACGGGTGTGTCCAAGTAACGGCGGACGCTCCTGCGGGTGTTGATGGCCTCTAGGGTCTCCATATGCTTCCATTATCTGAGGGGAGCAGATAGAATAAAAGGGTTTGGTGGTCCCAAATGATCATAGTCATACGACCGAACGTGTGCTAAGTTATCTGCCAAATTAGGACATTATATTAGATCTTAGCAGCATGGACCTAAAAAGGCGCCAATCCAAAACAGTCAGTTTAGGACGGATCAGGTCATCGTGGCCTAAGGGTGAGCGGCCATCTGCAGATTTCTGCTAATTAGCGCATTCTATTAGATTTTTATTGAACAAGGTCCGATCAGAGGCGATCATCCCGCGCCATTGAACACAATATCTCGTATGCCACTGGTGCGGATCTGAGCCGCATCGGTCGTTACCGGAAGAACTTATCATGATACGGTCTCAACTACGCAGATATCGAGAACGTTGGCGGCGAATGGTCGCATCCACACTTCCATTTTGACCACTGGAACGCAAACCTATTTGAACCGAGGGAATAGGTCCGGGGTCTGTGGGAAAAATAAGGTTCATCAGGGGAGCTCCGCGGGAACTGTACGGTTCCGCCATATCGCATTTCTTGGACGATTTCAAAGCATCGCCTCTGGAAGTGGCGCTTGTCGTTCCCCGCCCGGGCATGGCCATGAACGTGCGCTCCGAACTGCTTCGCGGCCGAACGGTCCCCACCTTCTGCGTCACCGACCAGGACGACCTCACACATTACCTATTCGATCACTACGAGAAGGAGCTGCGGCCCGTTGGCGGTCTCGGCCTCAGGATCATCATTCGTTCCATTCTGATGGAGAACGCCAAGCACTTCCCGATGCTGTTCCGTGAGGGGGAGGTCCAGGATGGCATACTGGACGACCTATACACACTCGCCAGGACCCTGCGCGATTTCCGTTGCGGCCTTTCCGATTTCCGGATGGACGAGGTCATGGGCGTGGACGTCCCCCTCTTCATATCACTTTACGAAAGAAGGCTCGAGGATCTGGGACTGGTGGACGCCATCGGTAAAAGGAACGTCGTTGCTTCCAAGGCCGAAGAGTGGACGCGGGAAAGGCCGTTCTTCCGAAAGGTCGTTATCCTGGGCGGCTTCGAGCCCACGCCATCCCAGCTCTCGGTCATTCGAGCGCTGATTCGGGGGAGCAGCGAGGCCATTTACTTACATCCCTTCGTTCCCGGCATACCGAAGGTCTTCCAGCAGGAGGTGCTGGACCTGGGCGTGGAGCTGGAGGTCGAGGACCTTCCGATCGCGGACGAGGAGTTGGGTCGCATGTCCCTGGTGAGGGAATGGGGAACCGAGGACAAGGTAGACCTCAGCGGTGAGATTCAAATGGGACGTTTCCTGGACCCCCTGAGCGAGGCGCGCCAGGCGGCCCAGAGGATCTCCGAGCTCATTGAAAAAGGCGAGGATCCCGAATCCATAGCCATCTTCCTGCCAGACCGTCGCGAGGCGCTTCCGCTCATGCGGGAGGTGCTGGACGACTTCAACATCCCCTTCAAGACCGATCTCGGCATCCCGCTTTCAACGTCCCCCGCGGTGCAATCGGCGGTGAGCGTGCTGGAAGCGGTGGCGCGGGGGTACGAACCCTCGGCGATGATACGATTGTTGTCCAGCCCGTACGTGCGGTGGGCCTTCGAGGGCGAGGGCCTGTGGCACGTGGAAGTCGACCGCTTCTCACGCATGGCCGGCGTGCTTCGAGGTCGGGAATCGTGGATGAACGGTCTGCAGAACCTGGCCGACGAACTGCAGCGGCAGTGCCTGGACCCGGAGGTGCCGGATTTCCGGAAAAGATCGTTCCTGAAGGACGCCGAACGGGCGATCAAGGTCAAGCGCTCCCTGGAGGCGCTCTTCTTTGAACTGGAGGTGTTGGAGGGAAGCAAGAGCTTCACGAAGCATCTGCGGGATTTCCGTCAATGCCTCGAGCTCCTCGGAATGTCTGAGGCCATCGAACGCACCCTCTGGAACGATCCGGACAGCATGGAGGGAAGGGCGTTCAGGAAGCTGCTCGGTCTGCTTTCCCATCTGGAAACGGAGGAAGCGTCCGAGCAACGCATCACCCTTTCAGAGTTCATCTCCGAGCTGAAGAGGGAGGTTGGCGAGCTCTCCTTCTATCCAGGGAGAAGGTCCGACCGGGCGGTCAACGTGGCCGGTTATCGTTCCCTGGCCGGCAGGCACTTCGAGCACAGCTTTATGCTATTCACCCTGGAGGGGGACATGCCTAAGTTAGGCGTGAAGCACCCTTTCATCACCGCCGCCCAGGCCAAGAAGATGGGGTTGCTGGACGAGGACGACATCCTGCGCCAGGAACGCTTCTACTTCCTGAACGCGGTGCTGAGCGGTTCGACCGTGAGCATTTCCTATCCCTCCTACAACGGGGGAAAGAAGGTGCTACCATCTCCGTTCCTCTTCGACCTCGAAAGGAACTGCCTCCTGGGGAAGATGGATGAGGTACCGATCACCCGCTCCATGCGCTGTGCGCACATCTCCCTCGGGAGGTCCCTGGCTGACGGCGTTACCGAAGGCAGAGAGGAATGGCTCCCCCGTTCCACCATATCCCCGTGCGAACTTTGCGAACGGTTGAACGTGGAACGGGTGGAACGTCAAGGTCCCTATCTTTCCGAGCACGACGGTGTGCTGGCCGAGGGGGCGCTGCTCGACGAGATCAGGACCAAGCTGCAGAACAAGGTCTTCTCGGCCACCATGCTGGAGACGTACCGGAGGTGTCCGATGAGCTACTTCCTGAAGTATGTGCTGTACCTCTCGCCCCTGGAGGGGGAGGAGGACTCGGAAGCCCTCCGCATAGGCAACGCCGCCCACCAGGCGCTCTTCCGTTTCTACCGCGAGCGCATCGAAAGGGGGATGGGAATGCCCTCTGCGGCGGAGGACAGGGAAGCGGTCAAAGCGGAACTGAGGCGCATCGGCGAGGAAGTAAGTCAACAATGTTCGATCGTGAGCGCGGAGAGCGAGGCCAACCTTCGCGCGCTATTCGGCGACCCCGAGATGAACGGAGTAGTAGGCAAATTCATTGACTATCAAGTGGAGGTCGATCGGCCGAGGTGGTCCCCAGCGCACCTGGAGTATAGCTTCGGCTCGCCTTTTTCGGTGGAGAGGAACGATGCCGCTTCGACCGAAGAACCCGTTCCCATCCAATTGTCCGAGGATCCCGAGGACAAAATACTTTTGAGGGGGAAGGTGGACCGGGTGGACACGGACGGTGACGACTTCCTCATCATCGACTACAAGACCGGTTCCATACCTAGCTTCACCAGCATCAACCGGGGGTACAACATGCAACTCCCGCTGTACCTCATGGCCTGCGAACAGCTGCTGCACAAGGAACCGGCCGGGGGAGCCTATTATCAGCTCAAGAACGACGACAAGTTCGGCATGCACTTGCGTCTGGGCTCGCAGAAGCGCAGGGATGAGCTGGGAGGTTCCTCCACGGTTTACAAGGACGGGCTGCGGAACGGCCTGGCCGTGTGCCGAAGGAACGTCAAGGAGGTACTGGAAGGCATTTCGTCCGCCGCGTTCCATCCAGTGGATTCCACAGAGTCGGAACGATGCTCGCCGCACTGCCTGTTCTCCCGGATCTGCCGCAAGGACCCCATGCGTGTGCTTCAGATGTCGCTGGCCAGGGAGGTGGAGTGATGCCCAGGGAACGAAGGTCCGTCTGCGTGGGGGCCTCGGCCGGCTCCGGGAAGACCACCCGTTTGGTCGGTGAATACTTCGGGCACATCGAGCAGGGCGTGGGGATACGGTCCATTTTGGCGCTGACGTTCAATGATGAGGCGGCCGCTAACATGCGTAAGAAGATCAGGGAGCGGACGCTCGATATCCCCGACGAGAAGCTCTTCGACCAGTTGAACTGGGCGCAGGTGCAGACCTTCCATTCCTTCTGCAGCCAGGTGCTGAGGGAGTTCCACCTGCAAGCTGGTGTTCCTTCCGACTTCACGGTCATAGAGGATATGGATCTGCAGGTGCTGTTGAACGACGCCTGGGAGGAGCTAGTGGCACTGCAGGACGAGAAGTTCAGGCAAACCATGGTGTCGGTATGTTCCACCACCTCCGGCTTGCGGCTCAGGAACACGGTGTTCTTCCTGTACGAGCGGAGGGCGAGAGCGGTCGAGGCCCTTCAGGCCATGAGCGACCGTGGCGCCTTCCGGCGCAAATTCCGTCTTATGACCGAGGAGTACCTGGACGGGCTGCTCGAGTACTTCGAGTGTGACGAGATGAGCGCGGCGGTCGATACGTTGGTCCAACTGGCCGACCGCTACGCCGAGGAGGGCGGCGACATCGCCGCCAATTACCTGCACCGCGTTCGTCCATGGCTGCTGAGATGCTCGGAAGGGGGGCGGAACGAGCAACTGCTGGCCTATCAAGCGTTGCTGGGCATCAAGGGCCGGAGGAACATGGGCAGCGCCAAAAAGCTCAAGGAGGACAAGGAGGCGCTCTCAGAGGCGTATGAAATCCTAAGGGGCTATCTGGAAGGGGCGGAGAATGAGCTCTATAACCTGAAGTTCGACCTAGACCCCCGTTCCCTAGACATCGCCGTCGAGCATCTGATGGGTCTGCGGGACATCTTCCTGCGGTTCGTGTCGCTGGTCGACTCCCGCAAGGCCGAGAGGCGCTGCCTGGACTTCAACGACCTGCTGATCAAGGCGCAGGAGCTCTTAGATCCCGTCGTACCGAACAACAAGGTTCTTGAACTGTTGCGGCAGCGCTACCAGCACATCCTGGTGGACGAGTACCAGGACACCGACGTCCCGCAGGACAGGATCGTGCGGGCGCTGCTTGGCGACGATAAGGACAAGCTCTTCGTGGTCGGGGACGGAAAGCAGTCCATCTACCTCTTCCGCGGGGCGGACGTTACTATGTTCAAGGGCATGCTGAGCTACGTGGAGGTAGAGCTTTGCGGGAGGAGGGAGGAGCTGGGCAGCAATTACCGCTCCACTCGGGAGCTGGTTTCCTTCGTCAACATGCTTTTCTCGAGGTTGATGGATTGCGAGGAAAACGAGTGGGAGTTCAGGTACCAGAAGGTGCAGCCCTACCGCTCGGGGGACGAGGGCTCGGTGACCGTGGTGCAGGTGCCCGGGGGCGGTCAGGACGACAAGTTGGGAATGGCTGCGGCAGTGGCCGATCAGATCGAGAGACTGGTGCAGGGCGACGGCCGTATGGTCCACTGGAACGGGAACGACCATCTGGACGATCCCAGGAAGCCCGAATACGGGGACATCACGATACTGCTGAGGGCAAGAACGAACCTGCGATACTACGAGAGCGTGCTGGCGGAAAGGGGAATACCTTATGCCGTGGAGAAAGGCGTGGGGTTCTTCCAGAGGCAGGAGATCATGGACATCGGTAATCTGATCAACTTCCTGGGGAACCAGATGGACGACATTTCGCTATACGGCGTTCTGCGCTCCCCCTACTTCGGGCTCTCGGACGGAACGCTGTTCCGTATCGCGCGCTCATCCGCCCACGGGCAGCTGTTCACAAAGCTGAAAAGGTTCGTGGATGAGCACCCGGAAGATGCGCAGGTGGGCAATGCCGTGAAGGTGCTTGCCGGACTGCTCAAGAGAAGCAGGACGGTACCGGTGAGCGAGCTGCTGAACGACGCCCTGCAGAATACAGGCGTTCTAGGCGTATACGCCGGGATGTCCGGCGGCAAGCAGATGATCGCCAACGTGGAGCAGTTGCTGGAGATGGTGAGGCAGAGGGAGCAGGAGGGCTTCTTTACCCTGTACGACCTGAAGGACTGGCTGGACCTGAGCGTGGACGATTCGGACAAGGAAGGCCAGGCTCAGCTGGAAGCCACCGGGGACGCGGTGCGCATAATGACCGTACACGCCTCCAAGGGGCTGGAGTTCCCGATCGTGATATTGCCGGAGACGCACGTCCCGCCGAGGATGGACTCCGACCAGGTGGCCATGACCGGCATCGGGCTGTTTTCCGAAGTTCCCTCGGTCGATAGGATGGTGACCTACGCACCGGTGCCGATGCGCGTCGCGGCCACGGAGATGCACTCGAAATCGGAGGCGCAGAACTTGCGGTTGTTCTACGTGGCGGCGACAAGAGCGAAGGACCATTTCGTGATGCTCGGCACCAGGGGAAGGAAGGAGGGCGAGTGGGAAGATGTTGGCGAGGAGAGGAACGATTGGTTCTCGCTGACCATGAACGCTCTGGAGCTTTCGTCGGCGGATGACGGGGTCATGGAGTTCGACGGGGAACAGACCATCATGCTGAGGATGGAGACGTTCGAGGGCGCCGCCCAAGCGGTCTCGAATGAAGGTCTCGTGCCTTGTGACATTCCCGACGAGTTATCGGTTTGGGAACCTTACCACGATGTAAGCGCGAGAGGAGAGGTGAAACTGGTGCTGCCGTCCTCCGTGGACAGCAAGGTGGAGCGAAAGCTCAAGGGCGGGGCATGGTCGGAAACCAAGAGGCTGTTGATGTCCAAGGGTATGGATGCCGCGTCGTACGGAACGATGGTGCACGAGGTGCTGCGCGGGAGATCACCCAGGACGCTGCTCTCGTCGCGTCATCTGAAGCTGAGCCCGCAAGAAGAAAATGCGGCGATCGACGGTCTATCGCAGATGTACGAGCGTTTCATGAACACCGACCTTATGAAGCAACGAAAGGAAGGAGGCATGGACCTCCAGGAACTGCCGTTCGAGCTTAGGGAGGGGGACACGCTTTACATGGGCGTAATCGACCGGCTGGTGGAGATGGCGGACGGGAGCTGGGCGCTTATCGATTACAAGACGGTGAGCCATGGAGCTGATGTTGCCGATATAACAAAGGTCTACCGGGAACAGCTATCAGCATACGCCAGGGCAGTGTTCAATCTGGTTAGCAACCAACCCATATGTTATCTGTACCTCACCGAAACAGGGAGAATATTGAATATCTAACCGTATAGGATGAATGTCTCAATTACTATTCCACCACGGGTAAAGGAAGATAAAACATCTCCGCCACATGTCTTCCAACCTCAGTGATAAATAAACTTCTCTTTCCCGCCTTCTCTATCCAACCGCTGGCAATCCAGGGTTCCAGGAAATTTCTCAGGTAATACATTTTATCGCTTTGGGTAACCCTCTCTTCATGATTGCCGTTCCGCCACAATCCCGCCCGCCGCAGGTCGCCTATCATGCTTGTGTAGGAACTGCTTTTCTTCTCCTTGATCCTGGAATCCAGAATGCGCAATCCCTCTACTAGGTGCCTATCGGGCATAGGGATATGGAATATTGGCAGGTCCTCAGGATCGTAAACTGACCGGGATTGACCGATTGGCACCCCGTCTTGGTAGTACAGCTTCCGTAAAAGGTCCTCTCCCGATATCTGCCATTCCTTGGTCCGTACGGTGAACGGCCGTACACCTGGTACCATCATTGAAGCTAGAGTTGCCGCAGCTGCGTACTCCGATGTCCCGCTGGATATGTTGATGAAAACCTCATTTCCTTGTGATCGCTCCTCGCTCAGGATGGAAAGGATGGTTGCCAGCATCTTCTTGAAATCGTAAACCTCTGCCCTGATCTCAATTATATTCGAGGGTCCTACAACATCGCTGAGCATCTCTACGTTACGGGAATAGAAATCCATGTAGACCGAGCTACCTTTAGGATTCCTCTTCGAGGTCCAATGAATGAGGTACACCTTACCCGCGCTCTTGAGGTATTCGATCGGCTGGACGATCTTGTACGTATCAAATACTACGCAGGCCACTACGACCTTGGTGCTAATGGCCATACTGGTTTTTTCTTTCATGATGCTAAGATGGATGATGCATGCAGTAACTAATATAACTTTTGTAACAGTCATAACGTTATAATTTTGAAATAATTACATTCACAATCATCAACGGTGGAAAATATTACTGTTCCCAATAGAGGGTGGACACGATCAGAAATCAACGCATTCGCATCTAGAGAACTATGCCATACAAATCATGCATGCAAGACGATCATGAAAATCGTGCATAGGACACTTACTCATAGCAGCACTTTCAAATCACAAATTGAGACTGGAATGAACATTTATTTATGTAAAAATCAAACATCCGTCTTCGGTGATTGGGGATGGCATCTCTGAATTCACAGTTATTGTTCGTCAATTCGATGATTGACTACATTACCACGAAATGCGCGGGTGGGCATGATAGCGACGCTATATCGTCCGATTCCCCCAGAAAGGTGTTTTTCCTTGGTTCTCTATCGCCAAAGCGATCAGACGCCGATGATGAAATCGACAGCCGCTACATCCAGGAAGAGGGGAAGACATCGATAAGAAGTCAGAGAATGAGCGTGGGATTCCTCGTGGAATCAAAAACGATCGGGGATCTCAAACTGACGGTTACGCCCCAAGGTTCCATATTCATAAAAACCGAAGTGGATTCTGATGCTCAATCGGATGCCTTAAATGCTGATAAAGGGGGCGAGCGTGAAAAGAACAAGATATGGAAGCGATTCAACTTCTCGGACAGGATCGAATGGTCTTACTGCGAAGGCAATCCTGAAAACATTAAAGTCAGTTTTAAAGAGGCTCTCGCAAGCGCGGCATCCGCCGATTTATCTGGCAAACGGGGATTGGACGGCATATGGGACGCTTCAGTCGATATAGAAACATCGGAATTCTCATCGGATTATCATCTGGTCAAGGTGTCTCTCACCAACAACGCCAAGGATCCACAAAAACCGGATGGTTGGGAAAGGTCCATTTTCAATTGCCGCCTACGAATCGAAATCGTCGGGGCGAGGGTGGGAGAATTCTCTGACAGATACATGTACGAAGATCATCCTCAGCAATACTATTACGATTTCAGACCGATCAACTGCCAGGCTTTCTGGAGTGAGAAGGGGTCTATCATTGAGACAAGGCACTATGGCCGTTTCGAGCAGCCCAATATCCGGCCGAAGGCGACCCTGCCCGGGGTGGATCTCCTTTTCGATTCTCTTAGGGATGAGCGCTCCCTGCTCGCATCTGTCGATTCGCTCATCGGCGTGATGGAAACCGCCCGCCTCCTCTACGAGCAAACGTATTCTGCGGATAAAAGCGGATATCAGGAGAGGGAGGGTCAAAGGCAAGGGACCTGGGAGGAAGGAAGATCATCGTTGGAATCGTATTCGGCCCTCATCGATCAGATTAAGGTGACCAGAAAATTGCTGGGCGAAAATAGGCGCGCATTAAAATGTCTGGCAGACATGCATGGCGTATTCAGCAACTATTACAAATCCAACAACCCTTCGTCAGAAATCAAATTCGGCTGGAGAATATTTCAGTTCGTTTTCATTTTGGCATGCCTGCCTTCCATCATCAACAATGACGGGGAGGACGTGGCGAAAGTATTGCACGTGGACACAGGCGGTGGAAAATCCGAGGCGTACTTCGGACTCGTGGTGTTCGCTGCATTCTGGGAAAGAAGCGGTGGAAAGAAAGATGGCACGACGGCCCTCGTCAAATTTCCGCTACGGATGCTTTCCATCCAACAGCTCGACAGGCTTGCTTCAGTCATCGTGCATGCTGAAAAAATTCGGAAGGAGAATGAGGAAACGTACCAAGGGGAATCCTTCAGCCTTGGTTTCTATGTGGGGAAATCCGATGATTTCCCGAACTCTTTGGCGAAGCTCAGGGAATCACTCTATAACAACAATGAACTGATTGATCCCGCGCCAGAATCCATTATACTAACGGGATGTCCCCTCTGCGGAAAACCCTCCGATGCAAAAGTGAGATTGAAGGATGATCTGGATGGGAGGAGGGTACTGCATCAATGCGATGTCTGCAAGGAGATATTCTTCATCTACACGAGCGACGTGGAAATATTCCACAGAAGACCAACGGTTATTGTATCTACCGTTGACAAATGGGCTGCGATATCCCTACAGAGCAAGGTGCGCAACCTTCTCGGCGGATCGGGTTCGGATTGCCCGCATGGTCACGGCTTCATCTCCTCCGGAGACGTCTGCGAAGACGGGTCCAGGGAGATCAAATGCGAGGAAAAGGGTAAGAACGCGCATAACTCTGATGGCCCGATCCTTTCCATCCAGGATGAGATGCACCTGCTTCGAGAAGGGTTCGGGGTGATCAGCGCCCATTTCGAGGGCGCGATAGAAAACCTGGTAAAAGCCACTAGCAAGAGAGGATTGCAGCATGTGGCGATGAGCGCAACCTTGAATGGCACCCGGAAACAGATCCAGGAACTGTATGCCAAGGATTGCGTGATAATCCCCGGCAGATGTCCCAACGGTCCAGGTTCTGAGGGCGACCTGTTCTACCAGCGTTACGAAGGTCCCAACCGCATAATAATCGGGCTCAAACCCAATTTCCGGGACAACCATTATGCGTCCCTCATAACGCTCCTGCACTTCTCAACATTCATCATCACGGCTCAGAAGGAGCTAAATGCAAATCCCGACGACTTCTGCATCAAGTTTGGCTGCGTTGATAACAAGGAGGCGCAGGATCTCATCAACCAATACCTCCTCCCAATAACCTATCATCTAAAGGTCCAGGACGCGGAGGACATGGCCCGCCTGCAGAGGGAATTCATTAGGGAAAATCTGCTCAACGAGCACGGCTCCGAATTCAACGGAATGACTCTGACCGGCGGTTCGGGTTTGAAGGAACTGAAGGAAGCCATGCGGTATGTTTCGGAATATCTGAAGAATTATGATCCATCCAAGGTGGGCACCCCCGATTTCGTCATCAGACCGCTATATTGCACATCAGTGATTTCGCACGGGGTGGATCTGGAGGACCTGAATTTTATGGTATTTCAGGGAATTCCCTTTTCAACCTCCGAATACATTCAGGCGCTGTCGCGCGTTGGTAGGAGCGTCTCCAAGGTGGGAGTGGTCCTAGTTTGGTTCTATCCCAACAGGATACGCGATGACAGCTTCTTCAGGAACTTCGTCAGGTATCACGAGACACTTGATCATCAGGTTAGGCCAGTGCCAATAAGGCGGGATGCCCGCCTCGGTAAGTATCAAACCATCAACTCCCTCTTCACCGCAGCGATAATCAACCACCTGTCGGAGATCAAGGGCGCTCCTCTGTGGAATAAGGGGCATATAGCGGATTTAACTGCGAATGACATACAGGCCATCATAAACTACATCGTTGAATCCTACGGATCCGAACGTAACATCGATGTCAGGAAAGAGGTCGAGGACAGGATCAATATGATCAAGCATTCCTCGATGAAGGACAATGATGATATAATCGATATTTTAGCAAAATGTCCAAATCGTTATTATCGCAGCCAAACCGGTATGCGCGGCATCCAGAGGGAACTGATCTTGAAATTGAACATCAATGATGGGAGAATTGTTTAGGAGGGAAAAAGGTGAAGCCGACAGAGGTTAAAAGAATCCCGGAAAGCAGCGTGTTCTATCAGGGTCATCCGCGCCAATTTTTCTCCCTCAATAAATTACTTTTCGAAATAGACACCAATAATCCAGACCGCGAAGCAACCCTGCGTTTCAATTCCAATAAGTTATTGCCGCATTATCTAAGAATACTGAATCGTTATCTTTCAAAATGCGAAAACCCATCCAATGTCAGCGCTCATCCCGGAAACACAGAGGTCAAGGTTATCGCACTTTACGAGGGCGAATTCGCAAAAGAAAGGGATTTCAGTGGGGAATATAGTCTGTATCCCCGAGAAGCGCTTTGCACAAAGGATAACTGTCACGAATTTTTCTTAATTGATAAAGGCAAAACGTGCGGCCATAATGATTTCGAACATTGGGATCAACTGACCTTCGTCGCTTATTGTGATATCTGTGGTAAAGTACTGCCCCTGCATAAAGCAACGAATCTTAACAAAGGGTGTAAAAAATGCGGGGCAGAAAGGTCCAAGGTGATTCTGAAATGGGATAAACGTGGAGATATCAGCACCTATCGAGTCAAGTGCAAGAAATGCGGCAGTATTGAAAGACTGGTATTCTACCAGTGCAACCACGATGGCGTGATCCCAAGCAATCATGATGATAGGTTCAGGGGGGTTCCGGCCAGGGCAGGATCGATACGACATGCCGTGGTAAACACCAGAATCGACATCTATCCCGATGACGATGCCAAAGCCTCCGGCGTCAAGCAGTTCTCGGATGATTTCAATGTCGTTTTCGGGGGAGCGATACCGGAAACCCACCTGACTCTTCCGTCAGTGATCGAGGGTTTGAAAATGAATGGTGCTTTTTGGACCCTGAGGGGGATCGATAATCATCTCGATGATCTCGATCTCGATGCAGATAGGCGCAATTCATGGACAACTGCAGATTGGAATAGGTTATTGTGCAGAATAGTTCAAACCGTTGCCGTCACGCTGAAAGCGGAACCACAAAATCAGAAGGTAAAGGATAAGAACGGCATAGGGATCATCAGCGAATTGCTGGAACAAACCAAGGATACGGATCTGGGGATAGAATTTGACGAGGATTCATATCTGGACGTTCCAGGCGCTGAAAACGATCCGAGCATCCCAAAGGTGACCAAGTTAATAAACCTGGGATTTTTCCCAAAAGATCTCGAAGCATTCAAGGAGCGTTACGGTTTGATCGACATCAGCCACATATCCAACATCCGGATGGTTCAGGCACTGATGGGTTGGATTGAAGGTTCCACCAGAAAGAAGAAAATCATATTCGTGCCTCACTATGTTGGGAACAAACACATCATAATGGTGAGAGATTATCCATCGGAATGCATTTCCTTTAAATTCGATAAGAAGAAATTACTTGAATGGCTCGAATGCAACTCCATCATAAAGGACATTAGGATCGATGCCGACGAACCTCTCGATTATGCCGAGATTATCAACAAAGACTCGAACGCTAGGAAACACGTGTTCACACTGTTGCACACCTTTTCGCACCTATTGATTCAGGTTGCAGATGATTACACAGGTCTGGATATCCAGAGTTTCGGTGAATTGATCGACCCGGTCAACGCTAAAATCATTCTGTATTCGACCAGCAGCATCAACTGCGGCGGACTTGAAGAGGCTTTCTCTACCGGTCTTTCCTTCTGGCTGGGGAGGCTCAAAGAACTCGCCGAGGAATGTCCTCAGGATCCTGCATGCATGATTGATGAGAACGGCGCCTGTAACGCTTGCTCATATCTTCCAGAAATTGTGTGCTGTAATTTCAACCAGGATCTGGATCGGGGAACCCTGATAGGAGGGCCGAGGTACAAAACGGGGTACCTTTCATGAGGATCAATCCCTCTGTGAAAAATGCGCTCATAGACTATCTCGAAGGCAACGTGGGCAAATTCGTTTCCTTGCAGGAGATCATTAATCGCGCTCCCCGAGAAGCCACGGATCAGGAAATTCTTTTCATCTTATCAGAAGGCGAATTCGAAGGGAACATCAGGAAAGACAGGAAGCAAGGTCTCGATGGATACACTATAGTAAAATCCATGGAAAAAAAGGAGAAGCTCAATGATGTGGTGCTGGTCATCTCCAAGCCCGAACTACACAAGTTCGGGCTGGAGGGGGTGCAGGCGCGTAACAATCAGATCGAAACCAGGAAATGCTTCTGCGACATAATCGACTCGTCCAAACATTTTCTCCGAATATGCTCTCCTTTCATGGAGCGAAACGTCTCCGCCCCCGATTCAATACCAGATTTCGGCCAAAGGATCGCCAACGCGCTGAAGAGGGGCGTCCAGATAAAATTGCTGTCCAGAGAGTTGGCCCTCAGACGAGGAAACGAAGTGGATTGGATGATTGACATTGCCGAATCCGTCGGTGAAAAGAAATCGCTGGAGATCAGGGATTATCACTTCTTAAATCAGACCGGAACAAAAATCCATTCGAGCACCCATGCAAAAATGCTCATCGCCGATCATTCAATGGCTTACGTCGGCAGCGGAGAACTCAGGGAATATTCGCTAGCTGTAAATTTCGAAGTCGGATGTCAGTTGAAAGGTCCTATAGTCGTTGGCGCGGTTGAAATATTTGACTCGATGTTCCAAAGAGGCGTACCGTATGATCGATAGGCAGGAATTGGGGGTCATATTGGACAACCGTCCACATCTCCTTCTAAGCGGAGCCAGATCCAAACTCGGCGAACTGACGGACATCGTATTCAAATCGATCAGTGACAACCCGATTTTGATCGCAAGCTACGGAGATTTGAATATCACGGCATGGCTGGCAACAAAGATCGCGCAGAATGATTCCACCGATATCCTGGTCTGCCTACCCTCGCAGAGATTCGATGTCCTGTATCAAAAGTATACAAGCCAATTCTTCAAACTCACTCGCAAGGACGATCCTAGCCATGCCGGGGCATTCGCATATCTGAGTCTTCTCTGGGGAAAGGGAAGAATAAACGAGGAAACTGAATGCATCGAGGATATTGAGATTGAAAGCAGGCCCAAACTGGGCAACAAGAGGTACAAGGACGCATACGAGCGCCATGTGAGCGCGGAACTCAACAAATCTGAAAAACTTGGCGGGAAACCCAAGATAATATTCGTAAAATACGATTTTTCATTGCCCAAGCTGAATAATGAAAGGATGGAGGCAAAATTCAAGAACGGCACCTATCCCAATAATACGATTCATCCCAAGGCTGTGATAATCGAATCGGCCAATGAAAGGGGCTATAATTATTTTACTGGCATGCCCGAAACGATCAGTAATCTACGTTCATCCAATATTAAAATTATAGTGCATTTCTCCTGGCCGTATCTCAAGGGAATTCAATCGTTCTACAGGAATTTGATGGAAAAGGTAGAAGACGCGGCAGTCGTCCACTTCGGCAACAATCTGTGTAAAAGTCTCAGCAAGGAATCAGCCGTCGGAATCGATGGCGGTCTGTCCGAATTCGCCATCGAAGGAGAAAGGGGGCCTTTCTTCTCCACCAATAAACCGTCCATTTTCCAGGTGTGTATGCCCAACGACGGTTTCACAATCACTCCGACCTTGGAAGAGGCGGCGAGCTACCATAATGAATACGATGACATTCTCGAGGACATGAGGGAGGAATCTTCAAGGTTGAGCGAAGAAAACCTGTTCCTGAAGGGGTTGCTCCTGTTTCCTCCTTTTATGGATTCTTTCGCACTTCCTTCAGACCTGACCGCTCCAATAATCATGGAAGGATACGGCTTCAGGAATATACCGGTGTCCGAGTATCTGATCCGCAAGCTCGGTGAAGAAAAATCCAAGGGGCTCAACTTCTCCACACTGGCCGACGGGTTGGAGAAATCATGCGATATCGCCTATCTGATCCATAACATTCACACATACGCCCAGGTGACAAAGAGAACCATGATCCAGCTCCAGATCATAAAACTGATCGATAATCGTATGTTTTCAAAGGGGTCGGGCGGCAACATATACATCATCCTGGCGGACCTCCACTCCATGAGGGGCACCGGTAAATCCACAAATCAGATGATCGTCCAGCTGGCAAATTCCCTGAAGGAGCTACCCAAGTCTCTGCCATCAATAGCCCGGTGCGGTCAAACCGGTGATCTGATATTGAGCACTCAGAAAGGCAAATTCATCCTGTCCTCAGAAAAGTCCGCCACCATGAATGATGTAAAAAAATTCTTGAATTCCGAATTGGGCATCAGCGATCAATTCGCGGTGGAATACAATCCCGAGGCGGAAATAATCACAGTCTCGAAACAAATCCGCAAGGGTTTCATCACATACGGTAAAGAAGGATGCGATTGGAAAGGAATCAACAGATCGATCAACAAGCTCGATTTAATGACGCTATCCATGCGAGAGGGGGGCGGATGGTGCGTTCAAAAAGTGGATGACGTTCAAGCGAATCCCAACGCATCATCGTTATCCATAAAAATGGCGATGTGCGAATATCAGGGCAGTACCGTGAAAAAACAGGTTGACGTGTTCGATGTGGTGATTGAAAGGCATGATTTCTCCAGGTTATCCAGCCTTCCTCTAGAATGTGTCGGCAAATCCCATCTGATGATTCCGGGGCCTGTGCCAATGCTATCGATCGGGGATGAAATCAGAATCTCCGAGGGATTCGATTCCCTGTTGCTCCCTTTCATCGATGTGAATTTTTTCGTCTACCCGGGGCGAAACATGAAGCGTCTCGCAGCTCAAACTGCGGTGATAGAGAAGCTATTCTCAAACCATCCGAACGAAATCTCGGACGCCGATCTGAACATGTCGCTGGAAATGAACAACAGGATTCCATCGGAGAGGCGTCCTAAGTCCAGGCCTGCGGTCAAGACCGCGTTGGTCGATAATCCCGGCGATTCTCCCATTGACATTCTGATAAAGAACGGTCAGTATTCCCATGGCGGGTCAGATCAGAAAGATGAGCGGGAATTGATGACGCTTAAGGACATTTTCCGGAAAATAGGGGCGGGCGGAACAAGAAAATCCCCGGGGAACGAGCAATCATCATCCCGCGCGTCGAGGGAGGCCATTACCCTTCGCATCCTGATGGCGAACGGTTCGGAATCAACCGCCTCCATCGGCAAGGGGACCATCATAAGGGTTCTGCAGGAAAAAGAGTATGTAATGAGGCGCGTGGAGGATGTCGAAGCTGGCGATATGATATTGTACCTCTCGGTCGAAACAATGGAGGGGATAGATGAATACTTCATCCGTGATTACGCCGAGGAAAACAGCATATCCCTGGATATGGTGTACGGGGCGTTCGACTCGTTGGGTAAGTTCATAAGCGCGGTTCAGAAAATCAAGGCTGACACCGAAGGCCATCGAATGCTCGACAAGCTCGAATGGCTCAATGATGTCGAAAGAGAGGCTCTCTTCAAATACATACAATATTTACTGGGTTCCGAACGGGTCATCGACGAGATCGATTCAATTCTGGACAATCTTACATGGTCAAAATATCTTGGAAGGGATTATTTACTGAACTTCGGAGATTGCCTCAAAGGGAGGTTTGATTCGTCCGCCGCCTTCAAAATCGCTGAGGCTTTCGGTCTCAGCCTGAAAGAAACGACCTTCGAGCAGTATTGCGGTTACGCGAGGAACAAGGCCCGCCATTACTATTTCCAGGAGTATCAGAACATAGAGGCTATCGGAAAATTGACCGGAAATAGAAATCTGATCGAGGATGCGGAAAAAATTAACGATATGGGTAAGAAGCTGTCGCCATTGATGATCGCGATCGGCCGCGCGATCTCTCGCGTTATCTCCAAGAACGCGAACGAAAACAATCCCATGGATGTGATGCTCGTTGATAAACTAATCATGTGCCAGGTGCTGGAAGTTAGACATTAGCGACAATCATTGTCATAAACAATTGAAAAGGGTTGAATGGCATGACGACAACTGTAATAAAAGCAGTGATTTCACCACGCCGCAGGCAGCATATGAATATTTTATAGCCGATGTTGAACAAGTGGCCATCATTAAGAAGGGAATAATATATTCAAACCATCCGAGCGCATGGAATTGGCGCTTGTCTTTCAACGCATTCCACAATTCAGGGGCTGATTCCAATTCAGACTAATATTCCCGCAATGCGGATACTCACCGTCCTGGATCTCAATACCGTTGCCAAGCAGCTGATCGCCGGATGTGGCGACCTCAACAATGTATGGGTCTCTGGGGAGGTTTCCAATCTCACCAAGCACAACTCAGGCCATTATTATTTCACTCTCAAGGATCCAAATAGCGAGGTCCGATGCACATTCTTCCAATATGCCAGGGTGAAATCCAATGTCGAGCTTGAGGAGAACATGAAGATAATCGCCCTGGGATCCATGGACGTTTACTTGAAGAAAGGGAGTTACAGCTTCAATGTGCAGAAGGTCCAGGCTCAGGGCCTGGGTGACCTGTATCTCGCCTACGAGGCCCTGCGCAAGAAATTGGAATCGGAGGGATTGTTCGATCCGCATAGAAAGCGCATCCTGCCCCGCTATCCTCTTCGCGTGGGGGTGGTTACCTCTCCCACCGGCGCAGCCATACGCGACATACTGAACATATCGAAGCGTCGTTATCCAGCCGACATATTGTTGGCCCCTGCGCTGGTACAAGGGGAAGGGGCCGGACAAAGCATAGTCAAGGGTATTTCGCTGCTCAACGATGCCATGGTGGACGTGATCATAGTCGGGCGGGGTGGGGGCTCCCTCGAGGACCTCTGGGCCTTCAACGAAGAGGCGGTAGCCAGGGCGATCTATGCGTCCAGGGTACCGATTGTTTCCGCGGTAGGCCATGAAACGGACACCACCATAAGCGACTTCGTGGCCGATCTGCGTGCACCCACGCCATCGGCGGCGGCCGAATTGGTGCTTCCGGATCGGGAGGGGGAGGCTAAAAACCTCTTCCACCTGATTGCCAGGGCCAGAGGTGGTCTGGGGTCCGTACTGGAAATGATGGGACAGAGGCTGGCCCGGACCGATCGTGCCCTTTCAGCGGAGACGATGATGCGTTCCGTCCATGACCGGCAAATGGACATCGATGGCCTCACGGATTCAATGTCCACGTTGATGGAAAAGCGTCTGGTGGTGGAGCGCCATCGTCTAGAGTCCATCCATGCCGTCCTCGATGGGTTGAACCCGCTGAACGTCCTTCAACGGGGGTATTGCATGGTGCATGGCCAGGATGGAAAGCTGGTGACCTCTGTATCCATGGTCTCGTCCGGAGAAGACATCAGCATCACGGTAAAAGACGGTACGATCGAAGCGAAGATAGGAAGGAAGGAGTGATATGTCAGAGCAAGACGTTCAAGATATGAGCTATGAAGAGGCGATAAGGGAACTAGAATCCTTGGTGAAGCGGCTGGAGAAGGGAGACCTGGATCTAGAGTCCAGCCTGGCTTTGTACGAGAGGGCCGCGGTACTGAAAAGGCGCTGTCAGACCATACTCGACGATAGCGAACGCCGGGTGCAGGCAATATTAGAGGAAGAAGGGCAACTTTCGATAAAGGACTTTGATTAATCAAGTACAACAACTAGTCCTTTTGGCGATGCAAAGATGTTTAGAGATGTGGAGAAACGCTTTTTCAGATTTCTTTTGACCATGGTTAGTCGATGTTGATCGATCTCAAATCTAGAATTCAATAATAAACGATTTATTCCATAGGAATCAATACTCTGGATGCCTTTGAAGGATTTATTGTGATCACTGCCGACGATGCCCATCTCGCCCCCTGGAATCGCCCTGCTTTGAACTCTTGTTATTTTCCGCAAACGCTGTTCGACAATGGAATCCGTGGCGTAGATGGTTTATGGTGGAGCGGTCCACGAGGGTTCTTCCAATGTTCAAATGAAAAGGGTGTCGAATGCAAAACACCTGCCGCGGTGCTGCATAAGATAGCTACCCGGGGCTCCCCAACTCTCTGCGACTTCAAACTGGAATCGGAACTCATCACTAGTATATGCAGCTTGCACGGTTTAGAATGTGGAAAATCGAATGGAGACATGGGCAATTCAATCGTCGATATGCCCGACGATGCCAAATACGCCGCGATGGCCGCGCTCCTTCCTGAGCTATTGGTCTCTGAAGATCAACTGATCGACTTGTTCGAATCTCTACATAGGATGTGCACGAATCACGAACGTTCATTGCTGAACAAGTTGCATCATCTATTAGGGAAGAAGCGTTTTATCCTATTCTTGGTCCCGCAAAGGGAATTCGTTTCCATGGGTCTGCCCAAACGTGTTTCCGAGAGGGTTGACTTCGCTTTCGAAGTCCCTTCGTTCAATGGGGGGCCAAAAACAAAGTTCGTGATCGAGGTGGATGGGGATGACCACCAGGGAGCCAAGCTGCGGCACGATCAGGTTCGCGATGATGAACTAAAGGACCTCGGATGGAAGGTATTCCGGTTCGATGTGCGCCATAAGGATGGTTGGGATCCCCAGTTGTCAGAGGTCGTCGACCTGATGACCTCATCAATACCCTTCGAAGTCGACCTGATGGCCCAATCGATTAGGGTGGGCGGTGAATGGCGCGATGTATCCAACGCGGTCCATCTATTCATGGCCGAAGGACGGTTACTAGAAGCCGTTTCTCAAATATTCTACGAAAATGGCTCGCGGGATCTTACCGTAACCGATGAGGACGGGATCGGTCTGGAGGATGTGATCGACAGGGTCAATCTGCTAATAAAGCACGTGTGGAATTTGCATGGTTGCGATGCCCCCTCTCTCAAATTATCGGAGGAAGGTCCTGACATCAGGTATTTCGCCCTGCCTAGCGGGGAGATGTGGGATGCAATATCCTCTGGGCAGGGGGTCATCGGACCGGCCACAGCTACATCCTTTTTGCCAGTTCTGTTAAGGGCTGAGCCCAGACCGCTGGAAGTGGATGGTAAGGATGAAAGCCTTCGATACATGATCAACTACATCTTTCGAAAGCCTGATTTCTACCCCTATCAGCTGGACATCATCATTAAAGCCCTGAAGAGGGAGACGGTGATCGGCCTATTGCCCACTGGTGCCGGGAAATCTCTTTGCTATCAATACGCTTCGATGCTCCAGCCCGGTGTTACTCTCGTCGTAGATCCTCTGCGGTCCCTTATGCTGGATCAAGAGCAGAACCTGCGGGCCATGGGCATAACCCGGTCGTTAGCCATACTGAAGACGAATGAGGCTCCCACGGGAATGTCCGACCGTCAATACATGCAATTGATGTATTCATTGATGGGCCATGGCTATGCCCTGTTCACGTTCATATCTCCCGAAAGACTGCAGATGCCTGATTTCAACGAGGCCGTTCTTGAGGCCGGGGGCATGACAGTGCCATACTTCGTTATTGATGAGGCACATTGCATTTCCGAATGGGGGCATGACTTCCGCCCTGCATATTTGAACCTGGCCAGGAGATCATCTGTATTCGATAACGATGGCGGATCCCCGACCTTGATGGCTCTGACCGGGACGGCGTCCAAGAATGTGCTTGTGGACATAAAGAGGGAGTTGGATGTCATCTCCAACGAGTCCTTAGTTCAACCGAGGTCCTTCGACCGGAAGGAATTGGACTTCGATATCAGGTCGGTCCCATTGAGGGCTAGAAAGAAGGCCATACAGGAGATGGCACTGGCCGTCATGAACGATCTTGGGTGGGATGGCGATCCAAATGAAGCCCCAAGCGGGATCGTTTTCACCAACTTCGTGAAGCCTAAGGAGATAGGGATTCTCGATGTCCAGAACACTTTGGCCAATGTTTTCAAACTGCCCATGGACGTCTACTCCGGCGGTTCTCCATATACGAATGTCGACGAAAAGACCTGGGCGATGGAGAAGATCAAGGCCCAGGAGCGTTTCAAGAGGGACGAGTCCAAGATCATGGTGTGCACCCACTCCTTCGGTATGGGCATAGACAAGCCCAACATCCGTTTCACATTCAACATCATGCTCCCCCGCTCCTTGGAGGAATTTTACCAGCAGGCCGGGAGGGCGGGAAGGGACCGCCGTGATTCGAAGTGCCTGATCCTTTTCACGGACGAACAGACCAGTCTTTCCGAATCGATCATGGCCACAGAGGAATTGGATTTCCCGTCATTTTGCGATCTCGTGGCTAAGAAGGCGGGCTACCCCTCTAAACAGGAAGATGCGGTGAGGAACACCTACTTCCTGACCAATACCTTCAAGGGCGAAGAGGAGGAGATGCGGGCTGTTAACGTGTTCCTCCAGAAGATGAGGTATACGCTTGATGAGGTGGAAAGCATCGAGTGGAGCTTCTACGAGCCATTCCCCGAAGGAGAGGTCAACAAGGAGCGGGTGCTTTACAGATTGCTGATGGTAGGCGGCATCGACGAATATTTCAAGGACTTCAGCCAGAAGAAGTTCATTGTCGAATACCATCGCCGGCCGGTCGAGGAATATTACGACAAGCTTCACTCATACCTGGGCAAGTTCCTAACCAAGGGGGAGATGCAGAGGTATTACGACAGACCGAAGAAGGAAGATGTAAAGGGTGCTATACTGGATTGCGCCCAGGAGCTCACAGGCTTCATCTACGAACGTATAGTGAAGAGAAGGCGCCGGGCCATCGGTCAGATGCTTCAGGTGGCCAGGGTCGGAACCAAATCCAAGGATGAGTTCCGCAGGCAGCTACTGGCATACCTGGAGGAGTCCGAGTTCACCCCACTGGTGGCCGCGGTGGCGGAGACCGATGATATATCCATCTGGCTCTCTGTATTGCAGAAGGTATCGGACCAGACCGATCTGGAGAAGGTCATCGGCGCGTGCCGAAGGGAGCTGGAGGAGAACCCCAGCCATCCCGGGCTTTTACTGTTGGCTGGACTAAGTTCCCTGCTCCTTGTCGATACGGGCGAGGGGGACATCCGGGCCGCGTTCACCTCCATGGGCCGCATGGATGTGGAATGGGACTATCGCAATCTCACCGAGGGCATCGTGGCACAGTCAAGACGTATAGACCTTACAAGAACACCAGAGATCTCAGAGGTGTTGCTGGGGTCCAGGGTCCTGGAGGTTGCCCGCATCCTGTATTCGTTGGGTGAGCAGGAGGGCTTATCCCTCAGGATCATGATGGACAATATCGTTAAGGAACTAGAACTGGCAGGTGAATGATCATGACCGATAAAGAGGATGTGCTGAAGGCGGAAGAATCCATTCTCCGTCTGGGAAAGGAGGCCGATAGGATGTCGGAAGCCAATAGGCAACTGGAAATGGCCTCAGGGAATGTGAACGCGGCCCGGGACGAGGTGTCACAGGCAAGGAACGACATAGTCAAGCTAGTGGATTCATCTGCCACCTTGGTAAAAACCTCGGAGGGCATGATAAGTTCCCTCAACTCCCGATATGACGCCATCGAAACCCGATTGAGGGGCGTGGACCTGGAGATCACCGCCCTGAGGAAGACCACGGAAGAGGTCAGCTCCGCGATCTCCCAGGTAGCGAAGGGGGTTGCCATGGTTCAGAAGGCCCAGGATCAGTTGGCGAGTTCTCGCAGAAAGCTAGAAATCATGATAATGGTCGCCATCATCATCTCTGCACTGGGGCTGGTATTTTCAATAGCCATTTAGAGCAATCGATAGTGCCCCATGGCATCACGTATAAAACTTCTCTATTTTTAATTTAAATAATTATATTATTTAATTAAGTACAATCGGGAATATTTATTGGTTAACAAAATAATTTCCACATGGTCGTTTATTTTGAAAATTGTAGGGACAAATATTTGTCGATGAATGATATCATGGTGCCGAATGCCATCTGAAAGAACTGAGCCAAGATTCTGGGGGACCTACAAGGGAAGGATAATTAAGGCCATCGCGATCGATGGCGCAAGGACCTGGGGCGATCTTCAGGAGCTGACCGGTTTTAATCGCCAAATGGTCAATAAGGTCCTTGCCGAACTTTTCGAGAACAAGGCCATAAACAAATTTGAGAATGGAGAGTATCGTGTGGCCAAAGACCTCTATTATGAATACCGAGACTATTTTTCTACATCGGAGGCCAGTACCACCCCCACTCTCAAGGTTAAGCAGGATGATCAAAATAACATCGTACGCGAGCTCCAGGACTGGCTGTCTTTAAAGAAGATAGACCTAAAGGATAATCATGGGCTCTGACGCTAAACTCAGAATGCCAATTTTCTAACTGAGATGATAATAATTATTTTTCTAATAATATAGTAAG
>MVPZ01000170.1 GCA_002067045.1 Methanomassiliicoccales archaeon PtaB.Bin134
CTGCCTTATCTTGTCCAGGTCCGGCAGCTGGGGGACTAGGGCTGTGCGGGGCGATGTCATGGGGTCGTCACCTTTTGGGTCCTGTTTCAATAACGCGAATCATATTAATATCATTTTCCAGCATTCAGGGATATATATCAATGGGAATCAGGGTGTTTTAATCCAATTATGGACATATAATCAAATTTTTCAATTATTTTACTTATTATTCACAATAATTTAACGATTTACAAACAATTATTGATTTCCTTTTTACTTAATCGTAAATTATAATACGATATAATTTCGTTATGTTCACAAGTGATAAATAGGATGAGTTTTTTTATCCGGTTCGCCTGCGACATTCGTCTATTAATTACATATTATTTAGACGAATTGACCAGATATAACAATAAATATGGACATATGACCACGAAAAAAGACCATATAGGAGGGGGTGCACCTCCTGAAGGTGCGCCGTCCCTGTCCATTGGCGCAATGAGGTAGTGAGAAGATGAAAGGGGTTGAAGGTCGTCCGGAAAGGGTGGACCGGCTGGGAACGCCGGTGCACGCCGAGAACTATACCGCCACCAGGCCGCCCGGCTGGCAGGGCCAGATGGGAGGATGCGGCATAGCCTCCTGCATTTCCTTGGACGGCAGGAAGATCGCAGGGGAGCGCATAACCAGGATGCTCACCATAATGGAAGAGCGGGAGAACGGGCTGGGAGCAGGTTACGCCTGCTATGGCCTCTTCCCGGACCATCGCGACCATTACTGCCTGCAGTTCTTCTTCGACGACGAGGAGGGCAAGCGGAACGCCGAGGAGTTCATGGACGGGAGGCTGAAGATCCACCATGACGAACGGGTGTTCACCAGGGAGCGCTCCACCATCGCCCCGCCCTACCCCCTGGTCTGGAGGTACTTCGCCGAGGCGCCTGAACACCGCTGCTGGAGAGGGGACCTGGGCCTGAGCGAGGACGATTACCTGGTCGAGCTGGTCCAGCACATCAACGCTAATGTGGAGAAGGCCTTCTGCATATCCAGCGGCAAGGACATGGCCGTCTTCAAGGGGAACGGTTACTCCTACGAGATCGCCGACCTCTACGACCTGGAACGCTACTCGGGGACCATGTGGCTATCCCATTCCCGATTTCCCACCAACTCCCCGGCCTGGTGGGCCGGCGCGCATCCCCTTTCCCTGCTGGACTGGGGAGTATGCCACAACGGGGAGATAACCTCCTACGGGGTGAACCGCAAGCTGGTGGAGATGAACGGTTACCGATGCACGGTGCTCACGGACACCGAGGTGGTGGCCTACATGTGGGACCTGCTGGTCCGCCGCAACGGCCTTCCGCTGGAGGCGGCGGCCTTCGCCATGGCCCCCCCGACCTACCAGGAGATCGGGCTGCTTCCACCGGAGCAGCGCCGTCTGGCCGAATGGCTGCGAATCACCTACCGGGAGGCGTTCCTGAACGGCCCGTTCAGCATCATAGTGGGACGCAGCCGGCCAGAGACCACCCTGATAGCCCTGGCGGACCGCAAGAAGCTCCGGCCGATGATCGCCGGCCTCTCCCCGGACGGAAAGGTGGCCTATTGCGCCAGCGAGGAGAGCGCCATACGCATAGCTGAGCCTGACGCCAGGACCTGGGCCCCGGGTGCGGGCAACCCGTTCGTGGCGGTCACCGGCAAGGGCATCCTCCGCCGCGGCACCGAACCGCACTTCCAGGGGGTGAGGGTATGAGCGAGCCCAAGACCCCTGGGAAGCGCATGGAGCACCGCCTCCCCGAGAGGTTCGTGCCCCGGATCGACTACGACCTGTGCCGGGTGTGCAAGCGCTGCGTGAGCGAATGCTCCTACCAGGCCCTGGAGTTCAAGGAGTCGAAGGTGGTTCCGGCGGGTGGATGCGTGGCCTGCGGCCGCTGCATCGCCTTCTGCCCTGCCAACTGCATCGAGATCAGGCCGGTGCCGCCGCAGTTCGCCCCTCACGGCAACTGGTCGGAGAGGAGCCGCCGGGCCATCCTGGCCCAGGCCAGCTCCGGCGGGGTGCTGCTCTCCTCCTGCGGCGCTGACGACACCCACCCGGCCATATTCGACGACCTGCTGCTGGACGCGGCCCAGGTGACCAATCCATCCATAGACCCCCTGAGGGAACCGGTGGAGACGGTCACCTACCTCGGCCGCAGGCCGGGGAGGCTGGAGGTGAGGGACGGCAACATAATCATACGTGAGGACGACACCCCCCTGATCCGCATGGATATGCCCCTGATGTTCGGGCACATATCCCTGGGGTCGATCGGCTACAACGCCCAGAAGGCCCTGTTCATGGCCGCCAAGGAGCTGAACATCGTGGCCGGGAGCGGGGAGGGCGGGCTGCACCCCGACTTCTACAGCTACGCGGACCGCATATGCTCGGAGGTGGCCTCCGGCCGCTTCGGCATCAAGCCGGAATACCTCAAGGGCGTGGCCGCGGTGGAGATCAAGATCGGGCAGGGGGCCAAGCCCGGGCACGGCGGGCATCTGCCAGGGGAGAAGGTCACCACCATGATCTCCGAGACCAGGATGATCCCCCGGGGCACGGACGCCCTGTCCCCGTACCCGCATCACGACATATACAGCATAGAGGACCTGGCCCAGCTCATCTCCGTGCTCAAGGAGAGCACCGAGTACCGGCTGCCGGTGGGGGTGAAGATAGCCGCGGTGCACAACGTCGGGGCCATCGCCTCCGGGCT
>MVPZ01000171.1 GCA_002067045.1 Methanomassiliicoccales archaeon PtaB.Bin134
ATTCCGACTATTACCTTCAGGAATCCAAGGCCGAGGCCGCCTTCTTCAAGAAGGTGGTGGAGCGCATGGCCGAGACGGGTTGGCTGCGCCCCGACGACGCCGTACTGGACGTGGGATGCGGCCCGGGGACCCTGGCCCTGCCCATGGCCCGCAGGGTGCGCGAGGTCCATGCCCTGGACGAGGCGGAGGGCATGCTGGAGACCCTGCGGCAGGAGTGCGGACGCCAGGGCATTGCCAACATGATCACCCTGCTCAGCTCCTGGAAGGAGCATTCCGCCCCCGGGGCCTACGACCTCGTGTTCGCTTCCCTGAGCCCGGCCATAAGGAGCGGGGAGGACCTGATGGCCATGGAGCGAGCCTCCCGGGACCGCTGCTGCCTGATCGTGCCCTGCCCCAGCGACACCATGGCCACCAGGAACGAGCTGTGGGAGTTGGTGGTGGGGGAGTTCCGTCCCAGCGATGCCTACAGTTCCAAGTATCCCTTGAACGTGCTCCGGGAAAGGGGGCGCGATCCCGTTTCCCACCGGGTCACCGGAGAGGTGGAATACCGTCGTCCCACGGAGGACGTGATAGACCATTACCTTCGTTACTTCCGCATATTCACCGAGATGACCCCTGAGAAGGAGGAGAGGGTCAGGAGGCATTTCCTCCACCGTTCCGTGGACGGGTTCGATATCGGTCGTAGCGGTAAGTGTCTGGAACTGATCTGCTGGAAGGTTTGATCGCCCGCCGCCTCATCGGAAAGGTTATTCGAGGCCCGGACCATTCCGTGGGACGTAGTGATCATTATGAGAGACCCCACCTCGTTCCTCAAGGAAGAGTATCAGGCCCTGGTCGACCAATCCCTGGACTGGAGGATAGCCAAGCTGCAGGGCGCCAGCACCCCCTGGTGCAATGTGGACGGGAAGAGGGTGCTGATGTTCTGCTCGAACAACTACCTCAGCCTTAGCAACCACCCTCACATGAAGGAGCTGGCCAAGAGGGCCGTCGACTCACACGGCGTGGGCTCCGGTTCCGTGAGGCCCATCGCCGGAACCATGGACCTGCACCTGGAGCTGGAGGAGCGGCTGGCCCGGTTCAAGCGCCGCCCCGCGTCGCTGGTCTACCAGACCGGCTTCGCGGCCAACTCCGGCCTCATACCCCAGCTGGTCGGCAGGGGCGACCTCATAATCTCCGACGAGCTGAACCACGGCAGCATCATCGACGGGGTGAGGCTGACCTCTGCGGACAGGGCCATCTACAGGCACTGCGACGTGGACGATCTGGCTTTGAAGCTGGAGGAGGCGGAGCGGAAGCAGCCGCCGTACCGGCGCATCCTGATCATCACCGACGGGGTGTTCTCCATGGACGGGGACATGGCCCCCCTGGACCGGATCGCCAAGCTGGCCAAGGAGCATGGGGCCATGCTCTACGTGGACGACGCCCACGGCGAGGGCGTGCTGGGAGAGGGGGGAAGGGGCATCGTCTCCCACTTCGGCCTGGACCATAACAGCGTGCAGGTGGAGATGGGCACCTTCTCCAAGGCCTTCGGGGTGGTGGGCGGGCACGTGTCCGGTTCCCAGGACCTGCGCGACTTCGCCCTGAACCGCTCGCGCACCTGGCTGCTGAGCGGTTCGCACCCTCCGGCGGTGGCCGCGGCCTGCATAGGGGCCATCGATGTATTGGAGAAAGAACCGCAGCATGTCCGGAACCTGTGGAAGCGCACGGATTACTTCCGCAAGGCCATGAATGACCTGGGGTTCGACACCGGCGCCTCGGTCACCCCCATAATCCCGGTCATGGTGGGGGAAAGCGCCAAAGCCAAACGGCTAAGCGAACGGCTGTACCAGGAGGGGGTCTTCGCCCTGCCCATCGTGTTCCCCATGGTGTCCAAGGACAAGGCGCGGATACGCACGATAATGAACGCCGCCCTGAGCGAGGAGGATCTGGACTTCGCCATTGGCAAGTTCGAGATCATCGGCAAGGAGCTGGGGATCATCTGATCCCCTGCGCTCTCGGGACCTTCCGGACCTCCGGGCTGCGCATGGCTTCTCCCTGCAGGGTCGTCCGGTCCAGAAGATGATGTCCCGCGAAGGCCCTGAACGTCCCGTCCTCCGACTCCATCATCCTAGGGATGGGGTCCGTGCGAAGGCAGGTGTTCGGCATATGCGTTCATTGTTCCTGTGGAAAATAATGCCTCCGCTCACCGTCCGATGACCTTGATCGAGAACCGCCCCGGGACGGGACCGGCTGTAACGCCTGGCAGGGTGCCAGCAGGCCTCGGCAGCCGGGGTTATTTTATACAAATATATCTTATATAATAGTCATTTTTACGCCATATGACATAGGTTATTAAAAATTCTTAGAAATTCATCTAATAAATTCCTTTAAAAACAACAATCGTCTATCAGAGCCGCTTTAAAGGGCAGGATGGCCGCGAAGCCCGTTGGTTGTGCGAGAGGCCTTCCCTGCCGGGGAGAGATCGCAATGGAATCTAATGTCGATGGTACAGCCGGGAGGCTGGACCATTTCAACGCCAAGATGGAGATGGCCAGCGGACTTGCTGGCGAACTTGAGGCCCAGCGCATACCTGATCTGAGGGTAATCTGCGGGGAGGGAGAGCTGGAGCTGTATCGCAGGGACCAGGCCGATGTCCCCCAGCTTCTGAAGGATGTGCTTATCGATCACCGTCCGGACGCGGTCGTCCAGCCCATGACCGGCGAGGCCGCGGTGGCGGTACTGGAGTTCGCCAAGGCCCGCGGGCTGGCTGTGGTTCCCCGCGGCTCGGGCTCCTCCCCCTTCGGGGGTTCCGTACCGGTGAACGGAGGGATAGTGATGGACGCCGGGAACCTGGACCAAGTACTGAAGGTGGATTCCGCCAGAAAGACCGTGCAGGTGCAAGGCGGATGCCGCTGGGCGGATGTGGACCACGCCCTGTCACTGCATGGCCTTCGTATCATCTCCTGCCCTTCCAGCCGGTTCTCCACCGTCGCCGGATGGATAAGCGGCGGCGGGTACGGGGTGGGCTCTCTGGGAGGTGGGCACCTGAGCGATATCGTCACCTCCATCGTCATGGCCACCCCTGGTGGCCTGATCACCCTCCGTCCGCCTCAGGAGGAGTTTATGGCGGTGTTCGGCAGCGAGGGGCAGCTCGGCATCATCGTAGAGGCGACCCTCAGGGTGAAGGACATAGACCGATCGTCCAGACCGCACCTGCTTCTATTTCGGGAAATGGACGAGGCCGTGGAGATGGCGGAGCGGCTGCGCCGCCTCTCGCCCCTGCCGGAGGACCTCATCTACTTCTCCCCGGCCAAGCTCCGCTACGCCAACCGGCTGCTGCACGGCGATCACTTCGGGGAGGGGCACGCCCTCCTGGTCACCTCGGCCGATTCCGCCTCGGAGAAGGCGGTGGACGAGCTGCTGTCCTCGAGCGGATGCACGGAGCAACCGGAATACCAGGCCCGGCTGCTCTGGCATGAGCGCTACTTCCCCATGAAGCTGCGCCGGCTGGGACCGGGCATGATGGGCGCGGAGGTGCTGGCGCCCGTTTCCAACCTCAAGGCCATACTGCATCGGGCCGAGGACCTCTTCCAGGAGTTCGACCTGGACCCCCTCTCCGAGGTGCATTTCCTGCAGGGAAGGGAGGCCTTGCTCCTTTGCTACTACGTCACCGACCAGGTGAACCAATCGGTCTACACCCTGGACGCGGCCAAGTCCATGATAGCCACCTCCTCGCTGATCGGCCTGGGGGCCAGGCCCTACTCCCTGGGGGTGTGGAACAACTCCTTCGCCGACCATTGGCCGGAGGAGGAGCGGGAACGGCTAAGAAGGGCCAAGGAACGGCTGGACCCCAGCGGGGTCATGAACCCGGGGAAGTATTTCGGTCTCAGGGGGCGCATGTTCGGATTGGCCGGCATGGCCTTCAGTCCCATGGGATCCGGGAACGCCTTCAAGATCATGTCCCAGCTGCATGCACCTCTGGGAGTGGCGCTGCGTTCCCTCTCCTCCGTGTCCCGCAAGGTCATGGGACCGAAGGTGCGGGACCAGCTGGTGGTCATGGCCAACCAGTGCGCCATGTGCGGGGCCTGCGTCAGCGTCTGCCCCGCCTATGCGTTGACGAACGATGAAAGGGTCACCGCCCGCGGCAAACTGCTGGCGGCCAAGGCCCTTAGCGAGGGGAAGGAGATCACCCGGGAGCATGCCCACCGGGCCTTCCTCTGCATGCGGTGCAGGGCCTGCGAGCAGGTATGCCAGTCCAAACTGGACCTCATACCGGCATACGAGGAGCTGGAGGCTCGGCTGGAGAGGATACACGGCAGGGACGAGTGGGAGATAGAGCACTTCGTACGCATGGCGGAGGTCAGCCCGCGCTACGAGGAGATGGTCTCCCGCGGCCTGGTGCTGGGCGCCCCGAGGAACTCCATGGGGGTCGAGCGCCGTGTATGAACGATACCATATCCGCACCGAGCCGACGCCGGGGAGGCATCGCCCGGTCCCCAAGTTCCTGGTGGACCGTGCGGACAACTGCATGAACTGCGGCAGGTGCGAGAGGGCCTGCGTCTATGGTGCGCACAAGCGTGATCCGCAGGACCCCCGGAAGATGGCCGAGCCGGACAGCACCCTGTGCAAGAACTGCTTCCGCTGCGTGGTGGAGTGCCCGCAGCGGGCGCTCTCCATCAAGGTGAACGAGGAGTACAGGGCGCTGGGTCACGGCGTATGGACACCGGTGAGGGTGACCACCATCTGGAACGAGGCGGAGAACGCCAAGATACCGGTGCTGGGCGCGGGATACCGTGGCAATTTCTCCGGACCGGGCTTCGACGCCATGTGGACGGACATGTCCGAGATCGTGCGGCCGACCAGGGACGGCATCCATGGTCGTGAGTTCATCTCCACCTCGGTGGACCTTGGGCGCAAGCCGTCCCATCTCTCCTTCGATGCACGCGGGGGAATGACAACGATCATGCCGCCCATCATCGACCTGCCGGTACCCTTCATCCTGGACCTCTCCCGTTTAGAGGTCGACGATGAGCGGGCGAGGGGGGTGGCCATGGCGGCCTCTGATCTGCGCACGCTGCTGGTGATCCCCAAGGACCTCCTCCCCAAGGTGACGGATCGCATCGCCCCGGAGCTGCTCGTTCCGGTCATCCGCGGACCGCAGGACGTGGAGGGGCTGCCATCCGGAGTGAGGATGGTGGAGATGGACGTCCATGAGGGATGGGAACGCGAACTTCGGGAGATCAGATCTGTTCGGCCAGGAACCCTGGTGGCGCTGAGGGTCCCCTCGTCGGCCGAACTTGCATCGACCGTGGACGACATGGCCAGGGAGGCGGACGTCCTGCATGTGCTATTCGACGAGGAGGGGAGGGACCGCTCCGGGGTCCACGCCCGGGACGCGCTGCGCCAGCTGCACCGGTACCTGGTGGCCGCGGGGCTCCGGGATGGGGTCACGGTGATCTCCTCGGGAGGGCTGGCCGCGGCGGAGATGGTGCCCAAGAGCGTCATCTGCGGGGCGGACGCGGTGACCCTGGAGAGGGTCTTGCTGGTGGCCGTGGGATGCCGGGCCTGCTCGGTTTGCGGGGAAGAATGCCCTTCCGGCCTGGCGAACGTGTCCGAGGAGTTCGTGCGGGGAAGGATCACCAACATGGGCAGCGCCTGGAGGGACCAGATGCTGGAGATGCTGGGGGCCATGGGGATCAAGGAGGTCCGGCGG
Organism: Methanomassiliicoccales archaeon PtaB.Bin134; assembly: GCA_002067045.1. The sequence goes on from MVPZ01000171.1 coordinate 5,693, forward strand.
CTCAGGGGCGAGACCGGCCGGGCCATATTCGAGGAGGATGCGCATCGGGACGCCTTCTCCAACATCGATGGAGGTGTCAGGATTGACTGAGGGATGCGATAATGTTCCGGAGGCCTCGTGGGTGCCCTCGGAGAGGCTCAAGTTCGCCAACCGGTACGTGGTGGAGCGCAGTGACTCCTGCATCTCCTGCGGCCTGTGCGGGACGCTCTGCCCGTACGGGGTGCACAAGCGGATGGAGGGTCACGCGAAGGTGCTCCCCCCCTACAGCCAGAGGTGCATTGGGCCGGTATGCCGGAATAACGACTTCCATTGCGTGACCCGCTGTCCCACGGGATCCCTGACCGTACGGCCGAGCGAGACCTTCGATGCCCTGGGGGATGTGCGCTGGACCACTGACATGATATTGGCCACCTGGCAGATGGCGGAGACCGGCGACCCGATCCCGCTGGACCATGTGGGCAACACCGGCCGCTCCGGAGGAGGCTTCGACCGCCTCAGCTTCAAGCTGGGAGAGGTGCCGGAGAATATCGATTACCGGGAATTCAACACCTCCATCGACCTCAACCGCCGGGGCGGCGAGCGGAGAAGGATCGCCATACCCCTTTACGGAGGGGGCATGTCCTACGGATCGGTGTCCCTGCACACCATGGTGGCCAGGGCCAAGGCCATGCGGGCCTGGGGGACCTACACCTGCACCGGAGAGGGTGGATACCCTGCCGAGCTGGTGCCTTACAGTGAAAATGTCATCACCCAGATAGCCACGGGGCTGTTCGGGGTGCGGGAGGAGACCGTCAAGCGGGCCCCGATCATCGAGTTCAAGTACGCCCAGGGCGCCAAACCCGGGCTGGGGGGACACCTGCTGGGGGACAAGAACACCCCCCTGGTGGCCAGGATGAGGGAGGCGGTGCCGGGCACCTCGCTGTTCTCACCGTTCCCGTTCCACAGCGTATACTCGGTGGAGGACCACAAGAAGCACCTGGATTGGATATCGTCCATCAATCCCCGGGCCCTGCTGTCTGTGAAGGTGTCCACTCCCAACGACGTGGAGATGGTGGCCATCGGCTCGTACTACGCCGGCGCGCACATCGTGCATCTGGACGGCGGGTATGGCGGCACGGGCGCGGCCCCAGAGATCGCCAAGAAGAACATAGCCATGCCCATCGAGTTCGCCATACCAAAGGTGCATCGCTTCCTGACCAACGAGGGGGTGCGGGAGAGCGTCACCCTCATCGCCAGCGGGGGCATACGCACGGCCATGGACGTGGCCAAGGCCATAGCCCTGGGCGCGGACGGCGTGGTGGTGGGCACCGCGGAGATGGTGGCCCTGGGATGCGTGCGCTGCGGCAACTGCGAGTCGGGGAAGGGTTGCCCCAGGGGCATAGCCACCACTGACCCGGTGCTGTACCTGCAGATGGACACGGACTGGGGAGCCCAGCGGCTGATCAACCTCTTCTCGGCCTGGCGCAAGCAGTGGTGCCAGCTGCTGGCCGCCTTGGGCATGAAGGACATCACCGAGCTGAGAGGGCGGACGGACCTGCTGCGCTACGAACCGGACAGGGAGGTGGACGAATGAGCTTAGACCCGGAGATATTGACCAGGGCCAGGGACTGGATGCCGGCATGCCGCCCCAAGGTGAGCAGGCTGGAGATGGAGGCCGAGGGCGGGTGCGGGGTGGTCGGATTGGCCGCCTCCGTGGGCCTGCCGGGTAGGCATTTCTTCGACCCCCTGATGCAGATGCACAACCGGGGCAACGGCAAGGGCGGCGGCATCGCCGCCGTGGGCCTGGACCCGGCCCAGATGCGCGTGCCCAGGGAGGTCCTGGAGGACCACTACCTGGTCCAGGTGGCCTACCTGGACCCATCCTGCCGCGAGGAGCTGGAGTCCGCGTTCATCGATAAGCGTTACGACGTGCACACCAGATACCAGGTGGAGGAGAGCGACGACCCCCGGGTCCTGTCGGACCTGCCGGTGAGGCCCCCCCAGATATGGAGGTACTTCTGCCGGGCCAAGCCCGCTGTGCTGGCCGGTTTCGTGGAGGAGAGGGGGCTGCAGGGGCTGGAAGCCCGCAGGGCCGAGGACGAGTTCGTCAATCAGACCAGCTTCGCGGTCAACCACCTCTTTTACGTGGAGAGGGGGATGAAGGCCTTCGTGATGTCCCAGGGACGGGACATGATCATTATGAAGGTGGTGGGGTACGCGGAGGACGTCATCCGATTCTACCGCCTGGAGGAAATGACCGCCCACGTCTGGATCGGGCATCAGAGGTACCCCACCAAGGGAAAGGTGTGGCACCCCGGCGGGGCCCATCCGTTCATGGGGCTGGACGAGGGGCTGGTCCACAACGGGGATTTCGCCAACTACCACTCGGTCAGCGAGTATCTGGCCCAGAAGAACGTGACCCCGCTGTTCTTAACGGACACCGAGGTTTCCGTCCTGCTGTTCGACCTGCTGAACAGGACCTACCGTTACCCGCTGGAGTACGTCATCGAGGCTTTGGCACCCACCACCGAGAGGGATTTCCACAGCCTGCCAGAGGACAAGAAGGAGATATATCAGGCCATACAGCGCACGCATATCCACGCCTCCCCGGACGGCCCCTGGTTCTTCATCATCGCCCGCAACTGCTTCTACGACGATGGCAAATACCAGCTGATAGGAATCACCGACACGGCCATGCTCAGGCCGCAGGTCTTCGCCCTGGTGGAGGGGGAGGTGCAGATCGGCCTCATAGGTTCGGAGAAGCAGGCCATCGATTCCGCGCTGCGCTCCATCGCCGAGGACCACCCCTCAGTGCCCAGGCAGGCGGACGTATACTGGAACGCCCGGGGCGGAAGCCACACCGACGGCGGGGCCTTCGTGTTCACCCTGGAGAAGGGGGACGGAAGGAGATGGTTGAGCTGCAGCAACAAGTTCGGGGCGCCGGTGAGCCTGGACCTGACCTATGATCGGCAGGGCGACCTTTCGCTAGCGGAACCGCTGAGCGCCGGCGGCGACGATGCCATGATGCAAGGCAGCGGCGACGAGGCCTTCCAACGGTTCTTATCAGCCCTGGATTCCATGGACGCGGGGTCCTTCCAGGAGATGATGCGTTCCGCGGTGGCCCGGGCCTCGAAGGGGGAGGCGGACCTCCGGGAGATGCTCCGGCTCATGACCCTGATCATCGACCGCAGGTACG
>MVPZ01000172.1 GCA_002067045.1 Methanomassiliicoccales archaeon PtaB.Bin134
CCGGTCCATCCTCACGACCCTGTTCAAGTTTATCGCGTACCCGTAACAGGTGGAGCAGTCCTGTGATGGCCGGTACAGGACCCCATCCCGCTCGAAGAGCGCCCCCGCTGGCCGGGCGCGCCTCACGTCCGTGACCACGGGGCTGAGGGGGTGAGGCGTCCACACATCCGTGAACAGGTCGTCGGAGTAGAACAGGAACAGCTCGTCGTTCAGGGGCGCCCCCTCGTTCTCCTTGATGTTGCAGAAAAGCCACCACAGTCCTTCCCTGCGCACGATGGTCGTGTCCACGGCGTGGACGTCGGTCATGATGTTCTTCACGTGCTTCCACCTGTAGGGGAACTCCACGGCCTCGTACAGCTCGATGGTCCGTCCGTGAGCCGACTCGGGAACCATGAAGCGTCTCCCCCCCCACTCGAATACGAACGGGTTCGACAGGTGGTACGGCCTCTCCAGGACCTTGACCGGCTGCTCGTACCCCCCATCAGCCTTCATCCTTATGACCGAGATATGCCCGCGGTTCTCACCGAACGGCAGCTGCAGCTCCTCGATGAAGATGAAAAAATCGTTCCCTTGTCTGGCAACATGCGGGTCCCCCCACCACACCCCCTTCGGGGGCTCCATGGTGACGAAGTCATCGAACGTGGTGGGAATGCCCTCCCCCAGCTTGTATCGGATGGCCCAGCTCTCTCGGTACAGCGTCTTCCTTATGGCGATCCGGGCGTTCCTGGGTACATTATGGAAATGGAACCTCAGCATGTCCAGGTTGCTGGGCATGGGGCTAGGAGAGGCATCGCACTGGACACGATCGTCCAAGGGGGGCCCGATGACCGCATCGCCCCTCTGGTACAGCGCCTCGAGCACCCGGGGGATGAACGAGATACCCTTGAGGTACGCCTGCTCGCGGTTCCTCCCCTCGGACCAGGTGACCGTGCGGGAGTAGGAGCGATAGACGGGGAAGGCCCTCCCGCCGTGCGTCCTCCGTACATGGGAGCCGGTGACCGGGATGCCGTCGTAGATCTCCCAGAATCCCGCGTACCTGCCGTTGTACCTCCCGCAATCCCCCGGGGAGAAGGTCAGCACCCCGTACCTGGAACACTTCGAGATGTCGTCCAGGGGAAGGTCGATGCCGGTATCGACCAGGACGTCAAGGTCCTTCCCCTTCAGCTTACCGATCACATCCTGGGATATCTCGAGATGGCCGTCCTTCCCTCCATAGATCTCCAGGCCCTCGATCCCGTCCAGGGCCGCGGGCAGCTCCTCGAACCTGAAGGGGTCCCGTCGGCCCTTGCCGTTCATCAGGGGGAGGTTTCTGGACAACACGCCGTCGATGGCCTCGTGTGCATGGTAGAGCAGGGACCCTTCGGACCTCGAACGACGGGGTCCCCCCTCCCTCGCTCCTGTAATTACAAGAAGAACGATCTCGGCATAGGATGACCTTCCTATCCTCTCCATCATCCTGGCGGCCCAATAGGGAACCATCGCTCCGCTTGTCAGTATACCGATCCTCAGCTTGGGCCTCATCCCGAACCGCCCATTTAACGGTCATATACTTCTTGGGGTAATAAAAATTGGCCGTTATGTTATTACCTATCTGGAAATTTCGGCAATGACCAGTGAGCTTGGAGCCCATCACAGGTAGGTCGGCCAATCAACTGGAGCACTGTGCGAGCGAAGACGTTTGCCGCCATCGAACGTCACTGGGCGTTCGTCCGCACGTCGGACCTTCGTTGCTCTGTTCATATGCTCGATGCTTTCTGCCGCGAATACTCGTCCTTGAGGGCGCACGGGAGCGGGTGCCAAGGGTACATAAATGCTTAAGGAGGTCCGGGTCTCATCCCAGAAGGTTGACCTTGCATCGGAAGCTGACGAGCCAGGAGGGTTGGTGATGGCGAACGCGATGATGAGGGCGTACAAGGCGTGCCCGCGGCCCCTGCAGACCATCGGCATCAACCTGATAGAGACCACCAGCTGGGCCCTGGACCGGTCCCGGACCACAAGACGATACCTCGACCAGCTTAGGGCAGTGCAGTCCTGGAGCAGGGATGAACTAGAGCAGTACCAGGGCAGGAAGCTGCGGCAGGTGGTGCGATACGCTTACGAGAACGTCCCCTTCTACCGGCGTCTATACGATCAGGAACGGATAGACGTGGAGGGCATCCGCACCGTCGAGGACCTCCGCAAGCTGCCGACGATCACCAGGGAGGACGTGCGCACCAACTACGATGCCCTACAGTCGCGCAGGTGGGTCAGTTCAAAGGTCCAGTTCACGTCCGGCACCACCATATCTCCTCTCAAGATCAGGGTATCCAACGACGCCATCAAGCTAAACCGGGCAAGCTCGCTGCTCCGTGACCAGTGGGCCGGTTACAACGGAGAGAGGGCCGCTCGGTTCGTGGGCGACCAGGCCATCACCGACTGCGCGGACGCGTCGCTCTACCGCAGGTCCTACGTCATGAACAGGTACATCTACTCCTCCAAGTGCATCTCCGTGCAGACGTCCCGGCGCATCCTGGACAGCCTGAGGAGGAACCGCGTGCGGGTGCTGCAGTGCTACCCCTCCGCTGGATACATCCTCGCGAAGTTCCTGGAGAGGTATGATGAGCACCTTCCCCTCAAGGCGGTGCTGTACAGCTCCGAGCCCCTGCACGCCTTCGAGAGGGAGCTGATCGAGGAGAGGTTCCAGTGCCAGGCATACGGGTTCTACGGCCAGATCGAGCATGCGGTCACGGCGGCGGAGTGCGAGAAGGGTAACTACCATCTAGCGATGCTGGACGGCATCCTGGAGGTCGTGAACAACGGAGAGTGGGCGGAGGCGGGCGAGCGCGGGTCCACCGTGGTCACGTCGCTGGCCAACCTGGCCATGCCCCTGATCCGCTATCAGCTCAATGACCTCACAGGCTATACCGGCGAGGACTGC
>MVPZ01000173.1 GCA_002067045.1 Methanomassiliicoccales archaeon PtaB.Bin134
GCGGAAACGCCAGGGATCTTGGCGGTCTCGGTGTTCCCGATGACCACAGCGTAGGTCGGGCGCTTGCCCCAGACCCTCTCCACGAACTTCCTTCCCGCCTGCTCCTCGAACGCGTAGATTATGTCGGCCTCGTGCATGATCGGAACCTCTGGGTATGATGGACGAACCAGATTGGTTGTATCATCCAATTCAATGCGAAGAACGTATATAACCTATTCCAAGGTCCGGGCTCAATCCTGCAGGAGGCTGTCCAGAAGGGTACCGAGCGGGCGGTGCTCCCCTCCGTTCTCCCGGAAGGAGTCGCTGCCTCCGCCGGTCCATTTGCCGCCGCAGACCGCGAACGGGACGTTCATGCGCATGTGCTCCCCGGTGAGCGAGGAGGCGCCATGGTCGATCAGCAATGCCACCTGGCACTCCCGGAGGCGTTTGCCGTAGCGGACCAGCTCCCGGTCTATCTCCTCGATGAGCTTGAGCTTGTTCTTGGGGTTGCACTTGTGGCTGATGTCGTCCGTCTCCTCGATGTGCAGGAAGACGTCGTCATCGTCCAGCAGCTGGGCGGCCACCTTGACGCCCTCCTTGAACCCCTGCACCCGCCTGGTCTGCATGCCCAGGAACCTGCCCACCCCCAGGGCCGAAGGGCTCTTGGAGACGACGGTCATGTCCGGGACCTTGGTTATCTCCCGGCGTATGTCCACGGCCACCTTGCCCAACCCCCCTCCCCAGGGCAGCAGGGCGATCCCTCCAGTGCTGTCGCGGACCCCGCGGGCGAACTCCTCGAAGGCCCCCAGGTCCTCGCCGTTGAGCCGCGCCGGGCCGGGCGGCTTCGGCAGGTCGAGTATCCGGTCGCCCTTCACGGTCAGCACGCCCTTCCCTCCATGGTAGGCCAGGATCTTGGGGTCCATGCCCGCCAGCTTCGAGCGGTTCTTGATGATGGCCCGCTGCAGGAACATCTCCTCGTCGCAGGTGATGTTGTAGTACCATTCCACGTTGTGGTCCTGCACCTTGGCCGGGGTCATGCGGTAGGCCACGCGGTCCTCGCCTATGGGCAGCTCCAGCCCATAGGCCTCGATGACCCCCCTGGGAATGTCATAGGGCCTCCCGGTGAGCAGCTCCAGCAGGAAGGTGTGGGTGTAGTCCTTCCCGTCGGTGGTCCCCACCACTCCGTCCCTGGCCACTCCGTCCAGGAACTCCTTGTGGGCCGCCTCCAGGGGAGTGCGGTTGTTGAATATGGATATGCGCTCGTCGGCCGCGCCGTCCAGCAGGATGATGAGCTTCCTCATTTGACAGGCCCTGACGCCCTCCGGATGGCTTTGGCCATATATTATCTGTTGGTCATATCCTCCAACCCCGGTCATCCATTTATGCCTCGAACCCCATCCGTCCCGACATGGTCAGCTCCAATGGCGACCGGACGTACGAACGCAGGGTCGGATTTCCTCCGATCGCCGGGGATGATCCCAGGGTCCTGATACTGGGAACGATCCCGAGCGTGCGGTCGGCCCTCAAGGAACAGTACTACGGCAACCCAAGGAACCAGTTCTGGAAGTTGGTCCACGACATGTTCGGCAGCAGCCCGTCCGAGAGCTATGAGGCGCGTGCGGACTTCCTCAGGACCAATCATATCGCCATCTGGGATGTTTTCAAGGAGTGCAACATAATCGACAGCAAGGATTCGACCATTAGGGATGGGGTCATCAACGACATCCATGGATTTCTGGAAGAGCATGATTCCATAGTGCACGTGTTCCTGAACGGTAAAAAGGCGTACAAGCACTATCTGGATATGGAGGTCAAGGTGAAGGGGCGCTCCCTTCCGGCGACCTGCCTGCCCTCCTCTTCACCGCTGCACGCCATTCCATACGAGGATAAGCGGAGGGAGTGGAGCGCCATCAGGAAGGTCATTGATGGTGGCGACCTCCGTTCACAACCGTGACAGGGCCACCGCGCACTGCCCGGTGGAGATGCAGCCGTCCCCGTTGGGGGTGAGGTCGTGGCCGACGAAGATGAGACCGCGTGCCTCCACCAGTTCCTTGGTCCAGGCGGAGATGGCATGGTTGTAGCTGACCCCTCCGCTCAGCCCCACATGCCTGAGGCCCTCGGCCTCGGCCTCCTCGGCGGCGATGTCCACCAGGCCGCGGACCATGGCGTAGGCCATGCTGCCGGCCAGGTCGGCCCGGTCCCCCCGGGCCTCCATCATGGCCCGGAACATGGACGGGGTGTCTATGACCTTCCCCTTTCGCAGCGTGGGCACCAGGTCCAGGCGCTTCGCGTCCCTCAGCCACCGCTCCAGCTTCATGGCCGGCTCCCCGTCGTAGGTTCGGCTGGTGCACACCCCCAGGTAAGCCGACACGGCGTCCAGCACCCGTCCGAAGGAGGTGGTCCGGCCGGAACGGGCCATCATCTTGCGGAACAGCCCGGCCTGCTCATCAGGGAAGTAGTCCAGGCCGCCCCCGGTCATCTCGGCCAGGGCGAAGGCGATGCGCCTGACGTCGTGAACGGCCTTCTCCCCGCCCAGCAGGGGGACCTCCGCCAGGTGCCCGGCCCTGCGGTAATCCCGGAGGTCGGAGATCAGTACCTCCCCTCCCCAGGCCACCCCGTCGTCCCCGTACCCGGTGCCGTCGATGGTGATGGCCGCCATCCGCTCCAGCCTGGATTCCACCAGCAGGGCCGCGGCGTGCGCGTGGTGATGCTGCACCTCCACCGGCTCGATCCCGCTCTCCTCCGCCCACCGCTTGGCCAGGCGGCGCGTGGAATGCCCGGGATGCATATCCATGCCAATCGCGTCCAGGCGGTCCGCGCCCAGCAGCCTGCGGAGGTATCTCAGGCTCTCCTCCAGGAACTCCAGGACCCCCGGGGAGGTGGCGTCGCCGATGTACTGGGTGGCGTACAGCCGCCCGTCAAAGGCCAGGGCGCCGGCCAGCCCCTCCTGGGCCCCCACGCCGACGGCCGTTCCCTTCACAGGGAGATCGATGTGCGAGGGGATGTGGCCCCGGGACTTGCGGATGTAGTACGTGAGATCTCCGAAGGAACGCACCACCGAATCGTCGCAGCGGTTGACGATCTCCCGGTCGTGCATGAGGTACACGTCCGCCCCCAGCTTCAGGGCGTCCGTCTCCCGGAGCACCATGGGCTCCCCGGGCAC
>MVPZ01000174.1 GCA_002067045.1 Methanomassiliicoccales archaeon PtaB.Bin134
TCTCGCTCAAACGCGGATCGGCGCTCGGTAGGGGGCCAAAAAATCGACCCCTGTCGGCCGCCGGACCTATCCATTTAGCTCAGCTCGCCTCACGGCGGGCCGGGGATAGGATAAGGGACGCTTTGTCCCTTGCAGGTAGGATAATGGGCTCATATTTAATAAAACCTAGGTGCAAAAAGCATAGAGGAACCTGTTCTGCGTGCATTAATAAGATCATCTGGATGATGTCCAGAGGTGCGCTGGATGGCCGGAAAGGAACGGCCAGTAAATAACGAAAACCAGACCTCTTGTTAATAACTTCTATACGGCGAGACAGCAGTTCCCCTCCCTGACCTTCTCGTTGACAGGGAGGGCTGCAGCATTACGGCAGGAGGGGATGGATGCTGGAGGGAACGCCTCGAGAGAGATCGGACCTCATGGCCCATGAGGATATGTTCCTCGATATGGGGACCAGGTGTCTTGGGCCGGGATCCTTATATCGACCCTCCGAATGGTGCGATGGACGGCCTGTCCTGGAACGGGCTGGCCGCAACCGGTACGGATGTCATGAGCCGCTTCAGCCAGGTGAACGTTATACGGATCATAAAAGGCCGTTCGTCCCAGGTGCTCAGGTGAAGGTCGGCATCAACCGCTGATAACGGAAGGATCGTTGGGTCAAGGATTAAAAATCGGCAGCCCCCATCTAGAATCGGACAGAGAGCATGAGGGAGGTGCGCTACCAGAAGATAGATGCCTTCTCGGACGGGATAGCCGAGGGCAACCCCGCGGGTGTCGTCGTGCTGGAGAAGGACCAGGAGCTGACACCAGAGGAGATGCAGGCAATAGCCAGGGACCAGAAGGGGACCGTAAGCGAGGTTGTGTTCTGCACCCCCAGGGGTCCGGGTACATACACGCTGCGCTACTACTCCTCGGAGTGCGAGGTGGATTTCTGCGGCCACGGCTCCATCGCCTGCATGTACTCCCTGCTCCATGCCGGGCCGAGACCGTCCAGCTTGGAAGTGGTCATGATAGAGACCAGACGGGGGACGCTGCCGGTGGTGGATGACATCGATGCGTCGGACGCGGTGTACATCTCCTCCCCGGAGCCGCAGCGCCTGCCCTGCACCTTGACCGCAGGGGAGGTCTCCTCCGCCCTTGGCATCCCGGACGCACACCTGGAGGGAGGGATGGAGATCATAAATGCAGGCCTGCGCACGCTGGTGGTTCCCCTGAGGGGGCTGGACGAGGTGCTCCGTACCCTCCCGGACATGGAGGTGCTAAAGGCTTTCTGCCGGGACCACGAGGTGGACATAGTGCTCATCTTCTCCAAGGAGACCTCGCTCCCTTCCTCCGGGTACCGCACCAGGGTCTTCGCTCCCAAGTACGGGTACCTGGAGGACCCCGCCACCGGGTCCGGCAACTCCGCGCTCGGCCACTACCTTCTGGTGCATGGGATGTGGGACGGAGGGTTGCTCCAGATCGAGCAGGGGCCGAGCCTTGACGCGCCCAACATCGTCAGGCTGAAAACATCCGGCCCCGCGGAAGGTCCCAGGGTGCTGTTCGGCGGTAGCGCCATCACCAGGTGGGAGCGTAGGCTGAGGATCCCATAACCTAGGACCGCCCCGCTCCCCGCCACCGACCATCGGCTTCATGGGACCTGATAGCTGAACCCTCAATGAGCGATAGTGTTATATGATTAATAGTCATATTATGACCAAGAGTCATAACATTGAGGTGATGAGATGAGGACATTGGTAACCTATATGTCGCTGAGCGGCAACACGAGGAAGCTCGCGGACATGATATACGCCAACATCGACGGACCCAAGGACCTTCGGGAGCTGAGCGAGGTACAGAGCCTGGAGGGCTACGACCTGACGTTCGTCGGGTTCCCGGTGCACCAGTTCGGCGCGCCGGCAGCGGTGAAGGATTTCGTGGAGAAGAACACCAAGGGAAGGAACATTGCCCTGTTCGTGACCCATGCCATGCCTCCGGGGGCGGACATGCTGAAGGGCATCATGGCAAAGTGCCAAGCCCCCTTCGCCCAGGCCCGCGTCCTGGGGGTCTACGACTGCCAGGGAGAGCTTGCCGAGAGCGTGGCGCAATCGCTGATAAACAGCCCCAACCCCCAGCTGCAGGAGTTCGGGAGGATGCGGGCCGTCACCGTCGGTCATCCCGATGCCGCTGAGGTCGCCAGTGCCGGGGAGTTCGCCCGCAGCATAGTGACTATGGCGTCCTCCGGGTGATACCGTGAGGACCCTGGTAGCATACCTGTCCAGCTCGGGCAACACCCTCAGGGTTGCCGAGGCCATACATGCCGCGCTCCCGGACAGCCGCATGATGGCCATGACCGACGTGGGCGCTTTGGACGGATACGACCTCATATTCGCCGGATTCCCGGTGACAGCAGAGGGGGCCCCTCGCAAGGCCAGGAGGTTCCTGGGGAGGGCGCGGGGCAGGAAGGTCGCGCTGTTCCTGACCCATGGGATGCCGGCCAGCATGGAAGAGTTCCGTGGCGTTGTACCGAACTGCCGCCGGGCGGCTGCGGGCTGCGAGCTTCTAGGAGAGTTCGAGTGCCAGGGGAACATGGTCCCGTGGATGCCCAAGCTCCTGCGCCTCTATCCGCGTGGATATGTGCGCCGCTGGGCCCGGATGAACGGGGAGGCCCACGGGGCAGGGCATCCCAGCGAGGAGGATCTGGACCGCGCCCGAGCGTTCGCCACCGAGGTGCGCGGAAGGTTAACAGTAGCGTGAGGATGGAAGACGGATGATGTCGTGGAGCCAGCGATAACATGGGAACGGCAGAGCGCAGGCAGAGGGAACGGGAGAGGAAGGAGAGGGAGATCATCGACGCCGCCCGCGAGCTTTTCTTCCAGAAGGGTTACGAATCCACCAGCGTGGACGAGATCGCGGCCAGGCTGGAGATAGCCAAGGGCAGCGTGTACATGTACTTCTCCAACAAGGAGGAGCTGTTCTATGCGGTGGCCAACGATGGTATGCGCATAGCCCTGGAGATGTACGAGGAGGCGGTAAGGGAGGCGAGGACGGGCCAGGAGAAGTTCATGGCCATAGGCCGCGCGTACATCCGTTTCTGGTCCTCCCATCCGGACTACCGGAGGCTGCTGCACGAAAACGTTTTCAAAAGCCCATTGGGAGGCCCTGGGCCGCGGGGGAAGGAGATGGCCAGGACGGGAGCGGCCATCAACGAGCTCATGGTAGCGGTGATAAGGCAGGGCATCCACGATGGCTCCATCCGCTCGGACGTCGACCCTGAGAAGCTGGCCTTCGCCGCCTCATCCATGGTCGACGGCATGCTGCAGCGCATGGAGAAGCGGCAGGCCGGCGAGGAGGTCAGGGAGCAAATGCTCTCCTACGCCTTCGAGCTGGTTAGAGCGGCGGTGGCCGTTGCCCCTGCAGTGAGCGTGCCGACCGCTCCTGGGTCCAAGCGTTAAAAAACGGGTTCCTCCCCCTCGGTCCGAACTGAGGTCACCTCTGGACCGTTGACCGACCGTTCAGCTCTGGAAGGCGAGGCCTAAGACCACGACAGAGAACAGCAGGCCGCCCAGGAGGTTGTTGACGTAGGGTAGGCGCCAGTACAGCTTGTTGATGTCCTTCCTGCGATCGATCAGGAGGGCCAGGGGGAAGGCCGGGAACATCAGGACCAGTACGGAGAGGGGATGGAGACCGGTCAGGTAGATCACCAGAGCGGAGAAGACCGTCCAGAACGCCGCGACCAGCATCAGGGAACGCCTCTCCCCCAGGACCACGGCGGTGGTCCTGATGCCGGCCTTCTTGTCGCGTACCGCCGAGAACAGGTGCATGGCCGCGATATGGAAGTACCCAGCCAGGACCAGCAGCAGCGGGGGCACTTGCCCCCCCGCCAGGTAGTACGCGAAGATCCCTGGCATTATATACAGCATGTTGGAACTGAAGTCCAGGATGGGGACGGCCTTGAACCTCAGGGGCTTGGCGCTGTAGAAGTACGATAGTGAGAGGAATATGAGGAACAGGATGCGCTCGACGTTGTCCTGGAACACCATGAGGACAGCGCTCACGCCAACGGTTGCCCACAGGATCCATATGAGCCTCCTCTTATCCCTATCGGTGACCCGCAGCTCCCTGTCGTCCTTCTTCTTGTTCAGCTTGTCAGTGTCCTCGTCCCAGTAGTCGTTCACACCATAGATGAATATGTTGGCCGGCAGGAAGAAGTACAGCAGGTACACGTAGTAGTCCAGGGCGAAGAACGCCTCCAGCTCCGGAGCCCCGAGGGCATATCCCACCACGAACGGTCCGCCTGTGTATATCCAGAAACGGAACCGTGAAAGTTTCAGAATGTACCTCAGGAGCGAGGTCTCACTCGTCATAATCTCCCTTGATTCGGCCCTGGGCCGGACACTGGCGGTGTGCCAGGGGGCAGAGGCGGTTCCTCGAGTAACCGATCATTATCCTGCCCAGCGAGGGCTTGACCTTCTTGTGGAACACCCTCATCGGCCGGGAGTAGAT
>MVPZ01000175.1 GCA_002067045.1 Methanomassiliicoccales archaeon PtaB.Bin134
GGACATGAGCAAGCAGGAGTACCTGAGACTGAAGCTGCAGGAGGTCCTGGCCGAGGGCGAGGGCTTCGACCTGCTCACCATGGGCCGGCCGGAGGGCCCGGGCTGCTACTGCTACGTGAACAACCTGCTGCGGGTCTTCGTGGACCAGCTGATGGAGCGCTATCCGCACGTGATCATCGACAACGAGGCCGGGATGGAGCACCTCTCCCGGCGCACCGCGAAACGGATGGACCTGCTCCTGCTGGTCTCCGACCCCACCTCCGTGGGGGTGCGCACCGCCCTGCGGCTATCCGAACTGGCCGACGAGCTGGGCCTGGAGGTCGGGCGGAGGGTGCTGCTGGTAAACGGGGTGCGCGAAGGGCGGGAGCAGGCCGCCAAGGACCTGGCGACGGACACCGCAATGGATCATCATCTGCTGCCCGAGGACGAAGGGGTCAGGGAGGCCTCCGCCTCCGGTTCCCCGGTGCAGGCCGCGGGGGACCTGGCCGACAGCCTCCGCAGGATCATTCCCGACCTCTTCCCTTCCAGAGCGCGAAGGCCAGAGTGATGGCGGCCACGGCCAACACCCCGGTCATCACCGCCGCGGGATATCCGTCCGAGGGCGGAAGCACCACCACCACCTCGCTCAGCGGCCCCTCCCCCGCAGTGGTGTTCACGCTAATGGCGTAATAGTACGTCCAGCCGCGCACCACCTCCGAATCGTATCCCGCGGTGAAGTTGGCGTCCACCGAATCGTAGAAGGATATGTTGCCCGGCTCGGTCCCCCGGTATACGTTATAGTGCAGGACAGTGACGTTGCCCGCCGGCGGTCCCCAGGACAGGAATATCCTGGATCCGTCACGCTCGGCCTGCAGGTCCTGCGGCGGTCCCACAGGTCCTGCGGAGCAGCAGGGCCACAGGGGCAGCAGGAGCACGATCAGCAGGACGATGGCGGCGCGGTTCACGGTGGAGCATGGCCAAGTGCGGACAAAATGATTTCTGAGAAAAAGAAAGGGTTTAAGGGGTTTAATCGAAGCTCACGTCCTCCGGGTCGGGAACGTCGTAGTCGTCCAGGTCCACCTCGAAGCACTCGAAGCCGATGATCTCCGACCATCCGGAACCGGAACCGAACGTGCTGTAGCTGCCGGAGTCGGCAGTCCCCAGCACGCCGGTGTAGGTGACCTCCTCCCATATCTCCTGCCCGGTGGCCTCGATGTACAGGGCCAGGTAGGATATGGTCACGTGCCAGGTGATGACCTGGTCGTTCTCCCAGTCGCTGTCGTGGTCCGCGTAGTAGTGCAGCGCTATCTGGTACGTCCCGTACAGGTCGGTGCTCTGCTGCACGCCTGAAGGATCGTACATCACCATGTCGTCCGTGGCATAGTAATGCTCCGGGCCGTAGCCGTAGGTGTTGTCGAAGTCCAGGTAGGGTCCGTCGGCGTCCGGCATCTTGTTGGCGAAGTAGATGTGCCGGCCGTACGGCTCCAGCACGTGCAGGTCCACGTCGCTGCTGCCCTGCCCCCAGCTCAGGGTCACGGTGAGGGCGCCGCGGGCGGCGGTGCTCTCTATCTCGGTGCGGTAGAACCCGGCCCAGTTGGTGAAGGTGTTGCTGTCGGTGGCCAGGATGACCACGTCGTTCACCCCCTGCCTCAGGGGCACCTCGATGGAGAACGCCCCGTCCACCACCGCGGTCTCGAACTTCTGCCCGCCCACGAACACCAGGGTGCTGTTGACATCCTCCTGCCCCCCGCTTATGGTGCCGGTGATGTAGCACTTGGTGTCGCTGGTGTCCCGGATGTCGTCATCGTCGGTGTCCACCGGGGTGTAGCCGTACGTGGAGGTGTCCTCGTCGGTCAGCTCGATCTCCGGGAACACCGAGTTGCCGGAGAACCCGTTCTGGGCGCTCTGGTACAGCCCGCTGTAGGCGTTCAGGGGGCTGAACACCTTGGCGCTGGCGTGGTAGAACACGTTGAACTGCAGCGGGTTGGCCGCGTTCAGCCCGGACTTGAATATCTGGGTGAACCCGTTGGAGTAGGTGAACGGCATCTGCTGCTGCGCGCTGTCCAGGCTGCTCCCGGGGTTGTTGGGGTCGTACATGTAGAAGCGGCCGTTGTCGTACTTGTAGGCCAGGATGGCGTGCCCGCCCGCTCCCCAGTTCCCGTTGGCGTACTTGGTCTTCAGGCCCACCAGCTGCGGCTCGCCGGAGACCAGCATGCCGTGGATGATGCTCAGCCCGGTGGCCTTGGCGGAGGTGTTGGCCCGCTCCTGGGCGGTCAGGGACCCCCAGATGCCCTGCACTCCCATCTGGGCCCTGGTGGCCAGCTCGATGGCGGTGCTGTCGTCCCTCCACTGGTTGCGGTCGCCCTGTCGGTACATGCTGTACAGGCCATCGCCGTCGCCCTTCTGGTAGGTGTAGTGCCACTTGGCGTAGGACACCATGCCCAGGCAAAGTCCGCCGTTCTCCAGGTAGCTTCCGTAGTTGGGGATGAACCAGCCGTCGCTCTTGGGCCGGAACCCGGTGTCCACGGCGTAGCTGGAGTTCATGCTCTCGAATATGCTCATGGCCAGCTCGATGGCCACGAACCTGGAGAAGGTGGCGCAGTTGAAGGTGATGGTGTTCGCGCCCAGATTCTGGGACACGAAGCCGGTGGGCTCCAGGCGCTGGTTGGCGGCATCGTACTGGTAGAAGCGCACTCCCTCCTCGTCGCTGACCAGGGAGGGGTCGTAGGGCAGGGTGACGGTCAGCACCTGCTCGAACATCTTGAACACGTTCCAGTCGCCGGGGCCGTCGGTCTCGATGGAGATCATCCTGCTGACGATCTCGCCGGTGTCCGGCAGACCTTCGGCGTCGATCACCGGCGCGCTGCTGATGTCGAAGTCCACAGGTCCCGGGGCGGCTCCCTCAGGGACATCGATCCGCAGCCCGTTCAGGACGCTGGATGGGTTGCTGATGGCGATGGTCCCTCCCACGGAGCCGATGGTTGAGGATATGGCATCGACGAAGGAGCCGGTGCTCAGCACCTTGGGCACTATCTCATGGATGGGGTTGTCATCCCCATCCCCGTCCCCCGAGGGCCAGAAGAGCACCGCCAGGGAGGCCACTAGGATGATCGCCACCACCGCCACCACGGCCACGACGAGCATGGTCTTGGGCTTCTTCTTCGGCGGGGGATAGTACTGCTGCTGCGGGTACTGCTGATACTGGTTAGGCGGGTATTGCTGCTGGTACTGCGGCTGCTGCTGCGGGTACTGTTGATACTGTTCGGGTGGGTTTTGCGGGGGCCATTGCTGCGGCCCCTGCTGCTGGCCTTGATAGGGTTGCTGGCCAGGCTGGTTCGGGTCGTAAGGTCCTTGCTGCATCCGATTCCACCTTGGATTTTACGGTTGCAAGCACTTGTGCAGATATATGGTTTTCAGATGGTTAACGTCCGTCACATGCCGCGCAGGAACTTCGGAAGGCCCGAGGATTCCTTGGGCCCCACGATGACCTTAAGCCCGGTGGCCTCGTTGAGCTTGACGCTCATCCGGGCCACCATGCCAGGGATGACCAGCACGCCGGCGCTCGACCTTTCCTTTGCCCCGCTGGCCTGGAGGGCGCTGTTCACCGTCTCCGCGGTCAGCTTCCCGGCCGAGTAGGCGGTCAGGACGGAAAGCCCCTCGGTGTCCACCACCTGCAGCCACACCGGCACCTTGCTCTTCTCGATGTCCGAGAGCACGGTGAAGTAGGTGAGCGAGAAATTGGTGGTGAACAGTATCGGCGCATCCGGTCCGGGGTTGTTCACCGGATACAGCTCCGGGCGCACCTGAATGGGCACCTGCGGGTCGGTGTAGATGTTCTGCCTGAGCACCAGCAGCGGCAGGGCGTGCTGCGCCGGGAGGTCCTGGAAGGCCAGCAGGCTGCCGTACTTCATCACGGCCGTGGAGGCCATGAGCACGCCGTCCCGCCCTGCGGGTATGGACAGGTAGATGGGGTATCCCAGTCCACGGAAGGTCTTGCGTATGGCGCTGCGCCGGATGATGGTGCACCGTTCCAGCAGCTCCCTCATGTTCGAGGGCATCGGATCGAGCACCAGGTCCTCCAGGCCCTCCTTCCGGGCGGCCTCCGCCAGGTCGGCCAGCTGGGCCAGGTCGCCGGAGCATAGCGCCAGGGGGCAGCCATGGGCCTTGGCCGCCGCGGCCATGTCCTTCAGGTTGGAGGCGTCCGCCCCGTGCAGCAGGGGCCTGCGGTCCTTCACCGCGGCCGCGGCCCCGGTCATGGCGGTTGGATCGTGACAGCGCAGCACCAGCGGCCAATCGATGGCCTGGGCCACCCTCTTCACGAAGGATGCGTAGGTTCCAGGGTTCCCGGAGCGATATTCCGCCTCCACGGCGTCCAGCCTCAGGACCTGGCCGACCCGCTCGAAGCGGAGCTCACGGGCGTGGTCCAGCTTGGCCTTCAATGCCCCCTCGTCCATATCGTCGGAGACCCGCAGGGCGAAGGCCGTGGGATGGAAGAAGCGCTTGTCGTGGCGGTACAGCTCGGTCTCGTCCCCCATCTCCAGCACGGCCTTGCCGGAGCCGATGCGCACCAGGCGGATGGGCGGCGCGGACGAGCTGGCCAGGGCGTTCCGGCCCGCCTCGCTCAAGTGCGGGCAGTCGTCAAGCTGGGCCTTGTTGTTGGCCAGCTGCATGGCGAAGGCCAGGCAGGTGGGGTATCTGCACTCGCCGCAGTTCTTCTTGGGCAGGTGCTTGAATATCTCGATGGCCGTGGGCATCAGGCCTCACCCCCCAGCCCCTTGATGGAGTGCCGGGCGATATCCATGGCCTCAGGGTGCCCCAGCACCAGGATGTCCGCGCCGGACAGCAGGGCGGCCAGGGCGGTGGTGGCCTCCCACCATATGCCCCTTTCCAGCGTGTCGCCGCCGTTCGGCAGGTCCTCGGTGGCCTCCCGGGCCTTCCATGCCGAGGTGCAATCGCAGATCATGGGCACCTGCAGCATGGCGTCCCCGGCCAGGGCGGATATCCGGATGCGCTCGTTGACGGAGTAGGAGTATTCCAATCCCATTCCCAGGGCGGCCATCAGCGGGTCGATGACCACGTCCCTGCGGCCAACTCCGAAGTCGGTGAGCAATATGACTATCTGCTTGGCCAGATTGATGTCCAGGTTGCTGAAGCCGATGACCGCGTGCCCGTTGGCCAGGGCGGCCGCGCCCACCGATTTGTAGGCCCCCTCCTCGGCATGCCCCAGCAGCAGCCGGCGGCCCTTGGCCCGCTCCCCCACCTTCTCCATGACCCGGGCGTCCTTCTCCTCGTGCCCGCTGCCGTAGACGATGAGCGGCAGTTCGGCGGCCGAGAGCACGGCCATGACCGTCTCCGCGGCCTCCTCCGCGGACGCGTTCCCCTCCTCGGGGTTGGTGGAGGTCAGATGCAGGCAGAGCAGGTCCGCCCCCCGGGCCTTCCAGGCCATGGCCCAGGCCACCGGATCGCGGACGTCATCGCCGAAGGCCTCCTTAATGGCCGGGGGCACCTCCTCCAGGGAGTCGGCCAGCCATCCGGCCAGGGCCACCCTGCGACGGGAGGGGTCCTCGAAGGACAGGAAGGGCAGCCCCCTGTTCCCGCCCAAGCGCAGGGCGCCGTCTCCGCTGCCCAGCTCCAGATCTCCTATCGAACCAGTCCATTTCTCCTTCGGCACCGGGACTTCCATGAATCGCACCTCAAAGCAGGGGGGGCATTCCCAGGGCGGGATGGCCCACCTTGATCATCCAGTTCATCAGACCTTCCGCGTCCGTGACCACGGTCTCGTCCGCGATCTGGTCAATAAAACCGGGCGCTCCCAATTCCTCGGCCCTATTAATAAGCTCTTCCCTCATGCTCTCCTTTAGGGACGAAGGCATCCAGGATATGCGCAGGAAGCCGCCGTCCCCGCTTATGAACTTCCTGCTCACCAGGTAGCGCCTGCCGATACCGATGAAGCCGGGGGTCTGCTTCCCCCCTCCGATGTTCCCGGCCAGGGTGGAGAACTTCATGCCCACCGGGGTCATGTCCGCGAACTCCCGGTTGACCACGATCACGGACTGCATGTCCGGGCTCATGGCCACGATCACCTCGAAGCAGCCGCAGGAGGTCATGGGGTCCTCCATCATGCTGTAGGCGCAGAAGCGCGCGATCTTGCCGTGGGTCAGGGCGGCCACTGCCTCGTTGACCCCCTTCCAGGAACCCTTCTGCGCATCCTCCACCTCCCCCTTGGCGATGGGCTGGTTGGGCCCGGCGGGCATGATCTCCTTCCCGGTCTTGGCGTCCAGCCAGTTGATGGCCCCGCAGAGCCCCAGGCGCTCCGGGGTGATCACGCAGATGTGGTCGGGGGCGAATGACTGGCACATGAGGCAGGAGTAGAAGGTGTCCACGCTGTCGTCGGTGAGCCCGGCCATGCGCTCCTCGCGCTGCGCGTAGGCCTGCAGGGCCTCCGGCAGCCTGCGCCCCAGCTCATTCTCGTCGGTGACCAGGGTCACCTGCACCCTGGAGACGATATTCCCGAACTCCTCCTTGAGCTTGGTGACCAGTATCCTTCCCAGATGCTCCAGGCGGAAGCCGGCCTTGACCGCCCTCCTGCTCAGGCGCAGCCAGTTCATGTTGCGCTGCCCGGTGTGCCACACCCCTTCCGCGAAGTTCAGGTAAAGATGGATGCGCCGCTCCATCACCGACTCGAAATCCTCCTGCATCCGCCTGCCGTACACGTCCACGAGGATGGCCAGGGGGGATTGGGACCCTTCGGCCATATCATCCACGTCCCTGCCGATGACCCTGACCGCCCCGTCCTTGACCTGGTCCTCGGGGCGCATGCGCAGCAGTTCGAAGGATGGCGTTCGTCCGCCGCCCGCCTCCAGGTAGGTGTCCGGCCGGCGCACGGTCTCCCCCTCGAAGGCCGGGCCGAAGGGCACCGGGATGTCCACCACGGTCACCGCCACCCTTATGTCCCTGGACTCCAGGCCTCCCTGCAGCATGTCCTGGGGTTCCTTGTGGAAAAGCAGGTCCGGCACTCCCTCCACCAGCTGGTCGGTGACGATGGGAACATGGTGGCCAATGGCGGCCAGCGCAAGGGAGGCCCGGCAGGCGTCCAGCGGCCCGTAATGCAGGACGAAGGCCTTGGGGCGCTTGGCCAGGTAGGCCGAGAGCCTCTCGGCGTCACCCTTCTGCACTCCCCCGAACGAAAGGGCCGCCCGGGTCACGAAGTCCAGGGCATGCACCAGCTGGGTGAAGGAACCCAGGGGGTAGAGCATCATGCCCAGCCCCATCTGCACCTCGTTCTCCTGCAGCACCCTGACCACCTCGTCGGCGGCCATGATCAGCATCCCCCGGGCCTGCAGCTCGCGAACCGTGGACACCAGCTGCCGCCGGTCCATGGGCATGCCCATGAGCACGGTGGCTCCGGGGATGGTATCGTCCACCAGGGCCAGGCCCAGCTCCCTAAGCACCTTGTCCGGGATGAAGCCCACGGAAACGGCCCCGGTATGCGGGTCCCCGTCCAGGTACCTCAGGGCCTCCAGGGCCTCGGCGGCCACCATGGCCGACCGGCCGGCCTCCAGGGCCTTGGCGAGCCCCCGCTCCCCCGGCAGGACCGAACGCCTATCCACCGCCTCCCTCAGCCCCTGCAGGGAGGTCACCTCCGCCCCCTCCCATCCGTATATGCAGGGGAGCGCGTAGGCGGTCTCCGGATACTCCACCGGGGCGTCGCCCCTGCGGACCAGGGCCGCCCTGACCCCCACGGTCGCCAGGGCCACCAGCAGCTCGGCGCCCATGAACCCCAGGGCGATGACCTGGTCGTTGCTGGCCTGAGATGGGGAGGGCGGATCGTAGCGGTGGGGCAGCCCGCAGCCCCACCTCCTCCTCTCCATCTCCCTGGGGAGCTCATCCGCGGTGATAACGCAGCCCCCGAACAGGTCCCTGAGCACATGCCCCAGGAACTGTCCGGTCAGAGGGTCCATCCTCCAGCCGTCCAGTGCCGCCGCCGATCCCAGCAGCGCCTCGACCAGGGCCAGTGCGGGGTCCGAGGTGCGGCAGCCCACCGGCAGCGATCCGGCGGGGACCCCCAGCTCCCGGGACAGCTCCCTGCGGACCCGGCGCAGGCAAGCCAGGGCCGTGGCCCGATCGCCCTGACAGATCACCGAGCCATTCCCCGAGGCCCCCAGCTTCCAGACCTCCCCCTGCTCCAGCACCGCCCCCCTCACCACGCCCTCCCT
>MVPZ01000176.1 GCA_002067045.1 Methanomassiliicoccales archaeon PtaB.Bin134
ACCTCAGCTTCTGGAGAGCGAGCTGAAGGTGGCCACCGGCCTGTCCATGGGAGCTTCCGTGGAGGATGACTCCGAGGTGCTGGAGGAGATCGAGGACGACCTCCGGACCGGGAACCTGAAGGGGATAGCGGAGCGCCTGAGCACCATGAGCACGGCCCTGGAGGGCGCGCTCATGTCCGCGGCCCAGCTGGCTGTGGTGGAGGCGGAGCAGGTCACCTCCTTCAACTATATCGGTGTCAACCTCTCCGATGTCCGCGAGAAGGTCAAGCAGGCGCGGGTGTTGATGGAGAGGAGAGAGTGGAGACCGTCCTTCGTCCTCGCCCAGGAGGCCGTGGAGGAGGCCAACGCCATCAAAAGAGCGTCCCTGGTCACCTTGAGGGAGCAGACCCTGTCACTCCTCAGCATCGGCAGGCAGATCGGGATCGACCCCCAGACCATCGACCTGTGGAGCTCCACCATCAGCTCGGACGATTCCGAGCCCTCGGAGGCCCTGCGGTCGCTGGCGGAGACCTACAACCATGCCCGAGTGCAGGTAAAGGAGGAGCTGGCACGAAGCTTCGCACAGCTGCAGAGGGCCTCATCCAGCGCTCACCGCAAGGGGGTCACCACGGAGCATGTGGACCAGCTCGCGGAAGAGGGCGCCAGGGCCCTGTCATCCTTCGAGGTGGAGGTGTCCTACGCCAAGCTCCAGGCCGCAGAGAAGGAGCTGGAGAAGACCACTGCGCTGCACAACGAGGTCTACGACCTCATAGTGCTCCTCTCCCGCCTCACCAGCGAGATCCAGGTGCCGCCCGGCAGCAAGGTCCAGCCTCTGCTGAAGGAGACCAAGAGGCTCTTCGAGGCGGGGCTCTACGACGGTGCCAGGACCTCTGCGCGCAACTGCTACAAGGAGGCCGAGACCATCGGCGCCCATATCCTCGTCCCTCGCAAGGTTCAGGAGGTGCAACAGCTGCTCCCCGTCGCCAGGCAGCTGGACCCCAGCATCGAGGGCGATGAGGAGATCGAGGCCGCGGCCGATCTGGTTAAGAAGGGCAAGGCGGCCGAGGCCATGTCCCAGCTGAAGGAGCTCCAGAAGCGTCTGACCGACATAATCAACGATGGCATCCTGTCGGAGATCGGGGAGCTGCGGGCCACTCTCGACAAGGAGGAACTGGGCAGGGATGAGATCAGCACCATGGCGGTGATAGAGAAGGCCGAGAGCCTCCTCGCCGATCAGCGGTATGCCGACGCCCTCCGCGCGGTGCGCTTCGCCCGCAGCGAGACCGTACAGGCCGTGAACGTTATGCAGGCCTCCCAGCAGGAGCTGGTGCGTGTCGATGGAGTCCTGGAGGAGATGTCCTCCCTGGGCTTCGAGGTAAGGGAGGCCAGGATGCTGCTCGATCAGGCCCGCAGGTACCGTTCCAGCGGTCGGTTCAACCTTGTGGCGGAGATGGCTCGACGGGCCGAGCACAGCGCCTGCATCGCCGCCTGGGAGCAGGCCAGGAAAAAGGTCGAGGTAATGGAGAAGGAGGCCGACGTAACTGGCATCGCCGGGACCGACCTCGAGGCCCTGAAGGCAATGGAGAGGCAAGGTATCTCCGGCCTTGTGGAAAGGCGCCGATATGCGGAGGCGCTGCGGGCCATAGAGCAGTACCGCGAGCGCCTGCAGGCCATGAAGAAGCTGAAGGAGAGCTGCGCATCGTCCCTGGACAAGGTCCGGGGGCAGCTGTCCCCATTGCCCGGAGGCTCCCTCCTGGTCGCCGAGACAATGAAACTGCTGGGTGAGGCCCAGAAGGCGCTGGAAGAGGGCTCGTTCGAATCGTGCTGGTCCCTCATGACCCCCTGTCGAGCCTCGGCCGATGCGGCGGTCTGTTGGCACCATGGCTGCTCCCGCCGGCTGGAGGAGGTGCGGTCCAGGCTAGCTGCTGACAAGGATGCCGCAAGCAACGCCCACATCACCTCCCTCCTGGACTCCGCAGGGAAGGGGCTGGCCGAGGGCAGGTACGAGGAAATGAACCGCGACCTGCTGCGGGCGGAGCGTATCTTCGAGAGGGGGCAGCGTATCACCGCCCGGAGGAACCTCTCCGAGCTGGTCAACCTTGCCCGTCTCTATCCCTTCCTGGGGCTCACCCTGAAGAACATCCCCGCAGAGGCCCTACCCCTGCTGGACCGCCACATCAGCGACCTGGAGACAGGGGCGAGCGTGAGCAGGGCGCTCGCGGCCATGAGGGGTACGGTGCGCAAGGCCATCATCACCAAGGGATCCAAGATCAAGACGGTGGCCGGCAAGAAGGGGAACGCAGAGGCGGTCAATGCCCTGCTTAAGGATGCCGAGAGATGCCTGGCGGAGGAACGGCTGGATAGGGCCGCATGCCTCGTCCGCGAGGCCGAGGTGCTCTCCGAGGCCACGGTCGCGGAGGTGACGGAGCTGAGTGAGCTGTACCGCCGCTACGAGCAGCTGGAGCCCTTCGCCGAGAGCCTGGGCGAGGACGGCGGCTGGTCCCAGGAGTTCCGCGCTTCGTTCGCCTCAAAGAGCGTCGCCGGTGCGCTGAAGCACATGCGGCAGGCAGCGTCCCTCCTCGACCGCGCCACCGCCGACCAGCTGCCGCGCCTGGTGCTGAGCTCTAACGGCGTCTCCAACACCGGAGCCTCCCCCGCCCTGGAGCTGGTTCTGGACGGGGCGCCCAGCTCGGAGGAGATAGGCCTGGCCACCGTCCTGTGGCCTCGATCATCGGTCCCTCTGCCCAAATGGGAAAAGGATGGCAAGGTCACCATCAGCTACCGTGCCCTCTTCGTGCCCCAGCCCTTCGCCGCGGTGCTGGGACCGAGCCAGTAGAAAAAAGGATCCCTAAGGGGTTTCGTCACCGCAAGGGCATGAACTTGTACCCGTAGTGGATTATGCCGGAGGGCCCTTCCTCGCCGACCTTGCGGATGGTGGCCTGGACCTTCATGCCGATGGTCACGTCCGCGGGCTCGCAGTCGATGATCTGCCCCGTGAGGCGTATGCCCTCGTCCATCATGATGATGGCGATGACGTAGGGCTTCTGCAGCTCGAACTGCGAGGGGGCATCATGGACTATGGAGAAGGAAAGGACCTCGCCCTTTCCCTCCAGATGGAAGTGCTCCATCTTCCCCAAGCTCTTGCGGTGGCACACCGGGCACACGGACCGCGGGGGGAAGTACAGCCGGCCGCAGTTACCGCACTTCGTCCCGATGAGGTTGTAGCGGGACTCGTTCTCCCTCCAGAACCTGGCGACCGTCATCTAGTTCACCCTCCCCAGGATGGTTACGATGGCCGTAGCGCCCGTTCCTCCGACGTTGTGCGCCAGGCCGCGCTCGGCCCCGGCGACCTGCCGCTTTCCCGCCTCGCCCCGAAGCTGATAGACCAGCTCCACGACCTGGGCGATGCCCGTGGCCCCGATGGGGTCGCCGCGCGCCTTCAGCCCGCCGGAGGTG
>MVPZ01000177.1 GCA_002067045.1 Methanomassiliicoccales archaeon PtaB.Bin134
CCTCAGGTGCGGGAACCGCTCCGAGCGCAGCTTGTCCCGGGGATGGGTCTTCAGCTCCGGAATGAGCTCGTACAGCGTGGACAGGTAGTCGGTGTCCCGGTACCCGTCGATGATGAAGATGTTCTCCGTCTCCGACTGCTTCAGAACGTACTCGATCTCGGAGCTCTTGTAGTTGATGTTGATGGTAAGCAGAATGGCGCCGATGCGCGCGGTGGCGAACTGAAGCGTCACCCAGTGGGGCACGTTCGTGGCCCACACGGCCACCTTCTCTCCCCTTTTTACACCCAGGGCCATGAGGCCCTTGGCCACCCTGTCGACAGTGTCGGAGAACTGCCTCCACGTCTCCCTGTAGTCGCGGTCCGTATAGACGATGGCCTCATTGTCGGGGTACTTGGCCACGGTCTCGTCTAGAAGCTGCCCTAGCGTGGCCTCCCTCGTAACCTCCTCTCTGACCATGGGCATCCCTCAAGCCGGAGTGTATACGACCGCATAGATTGTGGCGGGGGTGTTCCCTACTGCGCTTACGACATGCGGGACCACGGAGTTATAGTACATCGAATCCCCGGCCTGGAGGTAGTACTTCTCCTTGCCGTAGGTAAGCTCTATGTCCCCAGACACGACAATGATGAACTCCTCCCCTTCGTGGGAGGCGAGGGAGTTCTCCTCGGAAGGGTCGATGATGATGAACAGGGGCTCCATGTGGCGGTCCGTCTTGCCCTTCCCCAACGGGAAATAATGGTAGTTACCGGGTCCGGCCCCGTGATGGGGAGTGGTCTCTTCCAGGCGGTCCCTCATTCGCACTATGAGGGGATCGGGAAGGAACTGGTCGTCCATGAACGTACCCAGTCTTTGACCCAGGGCGCGGGAGATCTTCACCAGCACGCTGATGGCCGGGTACACCACTCCGTTCTCCACGTTGTTCACTAGTTCGATGTCGATGCCGGCATTCTTGGCCAGGTCCTCAGTGGTGAGTCCCAGCCGCTCGCGGTAGGTCTTGATACGGGTTCCCAGTTTATGAGAATTTAACATGCTATCCTCCGGGGGCGTGGTCTGCCAGAAAGGCCAGGTCACGTCCGGACCGCGGCCGCTGGTCTTCCGGCAAATCCGCAATATCAGTAATATAGCTTATCACCGGTTGCTGCTGCCTCCCTCACCGCCGGAGATTCTCCGCCGCCCAGGCCCGGGCGGCCGCGTACACCCTGCGGTTGACATCCACCAGCTTGGGCCTGGCCGAGAAGCTCTCATCCAGGGAGCTGAGGACGTGCTCCTCGGGTATCTCCACAAGGCCCAGCTCCACCAAGGCGCCCAGCAGGGCGGTGTTGGCGGCCTTAGGGACCCCCAGGTCCGCGGCGATCCGCATCGCGGGGAAGGCATGGACGGTGACCCCTTGGGGAGGCCTGACCTCCGTGGGTATGGAGGCCTCGTACAGGACCGTACCTCCGGGAACTACCGTGGGCAGGAAGCGCTCCAGGGAGGGCTGGTTCATGCACACGAGCACATCGGGGGTCTCCACAGCCGGAGAGCCGATCTCCTGCCCTCCCATGACCACGGAGCAAGAGGCTGCTCCCCCGCGTTGCTCCGGCCCGTAGCTGGGAAACCAGGAGACGTACCGGCCGGCCCTGCCCGCGGCCTCGGCGACCACCAGGCCTAGGCTGAGCACGCCCTGACCTCCGAATCCGGAGAACTTGAAGCGCTTCTCCCGGAAGGCTAGGTCCGGCCGCGGCTCCACGCCCCCATCGGAGCCGCCCAGGACGGTCCTCAGGTCCGCGACCTCGATGTCCTGAGGCCTGATGGGTTCCTCGGAGCTGCGGTCCTTGAAGCACCCCAGGGGGAACACCCTCTCCATCTCCTGGGTCACGTAGTCGGCGGCCTTGAGGGCATCCATGCGCCAGTTTGTGGGGCAGGGGGAGAGGAACTCCACGAAGGCGTAGCCCTTCCCGTCGCGCTGGATCTCCAGTGCCTTCCTCACTGCCCTCCGAGCCTGCATGATGCGCTTGGTGTCCGCCACCGACACCCTCTCGACGTACACGGGGGCGTCCAGCTGCGCGAAGACCTCACACACCCGCAGGGGTGCCCCGGTCTTGGCCACGTCCCTGCCGTAGGGGGAGGTGGCGGTCTTCTGGCCTGGCATGGTGGTGGGCGCCATCTGCCCCCCGGTCATGGCGAAGATGGTGTTGTTGACGAAGAAGCACGCGAACTTCTCGCCCCGGTTAGCGGCCTGGAAGGCGTTGTTGAACCCTATGGCCCCCAGGTCCCCGTCCCCCTGATAGGCGATGATGACCTTGCCCGGGAGCACCCGCGAGAGTCCGGTGGCGACGGCCGACGCCCGCCCATGGGGCCCGGCCACGTTTCCGCAGTCAAAGTAGTAGTAGCAGAAGGCCGCGCACCCCACGGGCGAGACGAACACGGTGCGGTCCTGGATTCCCAGGTCGGCCATGGCCTCCGCTATCAGCTTGTGGATGATCCCGTGCCCGCAGCCCGCGCAGAACGTGGTGGTCCTGGAGCCGTCCTTGCGGTCGAAAGTCTCGTAGAAGCCCCGGGAACGCTTTATCATGCCCTCACCCCCACGATCCCTCGGGCGGCCTTGATGACGTCCTCCACCCTGACAAGGTTTCCGCCCATGCGGTTCACCAGGGACACCTCTGAGCTGCTCCTGCGGGCGAGGTGCAGGAGCACGTCATCACGGTACTGGCCGTTGCTCATCTCCACGACCAGGACGCTGCGGTCCCCGACCGCGGCGTTAAGCTGCTCCACCGGGAAAGGGAAAAGGGTCACCGGCCGGAAGAGCCCGGCCCTGATCCCCTCGGACCGAAGGCGGTCCACGGCCGAACGCGCTATCCTCGAGGAGGAGCCATAGCCGGTGAGCACGATATCAGCATCCTCCACGAGGTAAGTCTCCGCCCTGGCCTCGACCTTCATGCGCGCGTACTTCTCCTGCAGCCTGAGGTTGTGCTGCTCATGACGGTCCGGGTCCAGGTATATGGAGGTGATGAGGTTGGGGCGCGTGGCGGCATCCCCATGGACCGCCCAGGACGAGGTCTCCGGGCGTGGAAGGGTGCTCTCCGGGAGCTTCAGGGACTCCATCATCTGCCCCAGGACAGCGTCCGCCAGGACCACCACGGGCGTGCGGTAGCGGAACGCGAGTTCGAAGGCCCTCATGGTCAGGTCGCACATCTCCTGCACCGAGCCCGGCGCCAGGACGATGGTCTTGTAGTTGCCGTGACCGCCCCCCTTCACCGCCTGGTTGTAGTCCCCCTGCTCCGGACCGATGTTCCCCAGCCCGGGACCGGTGCGCATGACGTTCACGATCACCGCAGGTAGCTGGGCCCCCGCGAGGTAGGAGATCCCTTCCTGCATCAGGCTTATCCCGGGCCCCGATGAGGCGGTCATGGCCAGCTTCCCCGCGCTGGCTGCTCCGAAGATCATGTTGATAGAGCCGGTCTCGCACTCTGCCTGGAGATACTCCCTGCCTGTGCGTGGGAACAGCTCCGCCGCGCCGTGAGCGATCTCGCTGGCCGGAGTGATGGGATACCCGAAGTACACATCGCAGCCGGCGAAAAGCGCTCCGATTACCACGGCCTCGTTGCCCTTGACGAACTTCCTCATCGCTCCCCCTCCTTGTCCGCGGTGTGCACCTCTATCGCATAGAACTCTGGACAGTTGTAGAAGCAGATGGCGCAGCCGGTGCAGCCCTTCCCGACGTACTCGGCGGGAACGAAACCTCGGCGGTTCAAGTGATCGGCAGGTCTGAGCACCTTCTTGGGGCAGGCGGCGATGCAGCGCCCGCACCCCTTGCATTCATCCTCGATGATGACCGGTCGAGGGAGGTCATTGGCAGCGGCCATGTTATCGGCTCGAAAACGAACGAGCGTACTTAAATCCTCGGCAAAATCCGAGGAGGGCAAAGTGTGATGTACGGCACGGACCAATCCGATAGAGGATAACATGACCAAGAGAGAGCTCGGAATGATAATGCCCCCGCTCGCCCTGCCCGTGTGCATAGCCGGGGCCAACATAGGCGGGAGGCCCAACTACTGCACCCTCGCCTGGTTCACCATGATCGATGACATACCTCCCATGATCGGGCTGGTGATGGCCAAGGAGAGGAGGACCAAGGAGGGCATACTCGAGAACTGCACCTTCAGCGTGAACATTCCCAGCACCCAGATGGCCGCGGTCACCGACTACGTGGGCATCACCTCGGGGCACGAGACCGACAAGTCGGAGGTCTTCAAGAGCTTCTACGGCAAGCTCGGGACCGCCCCCATGATCGAGGAGTGCCCCCTGACCATGGAGTGCGAGCTCCTCAAGATCATAGAGTTCGACACCACGGACATGGTGCTCGGTAAGATCGTGGGAGTTTACGCGGAGGAGGGCGTCTTCAATGAGAACGTCCCCGACGTCGGCAGGCTGGACCCCCTTATGTACCTCTCCGTCGGCTCCACATATCACCGCCTGGGGGAGATGGTGGCCGAGGCCTTCAAGGTCGGTAAGACCTACAGGCGTGGGAACTGAGGGCTACCTTGCCCCATCCCCCATCATTTTTTACGGAGTAGTGTCAGCAGCTTGCGAAAGGGATGCACCAGATAGGAAAGTAAGGTGGAGAAAAAAGGGAATTCGAGGGCCCAGGGCGGCCCTCATTCTGGTAGAGGATCACAGGCTGGTCCTAGTAAGGTAGTAGGCCACGGCGTTGTTGTTCTTGCGCTTCTTGGCCGCTCCCATCCTCTCAAGCTCCGCCAAAGCGTTCATGCATTGGGCCTTTGGGAGCTTGGACATGGAGGTCGCCTTCTCCGCACTGACGGCCTTGTCCTCGGAGATTATTCCGCCGTTCTTCATGGAATTGAATAGCTTCTCAACTTGAGGGGATACCATGAGGCTGGGGAAAATTCAGCTTACTAAAAATATTTCGGTACGTCTGACCTGTCATGAGAGCGGGGCATCGGCGAGGGCCTTGAACGGGATCACGTCAAGCCTTGCTGATGTAGCGAATCCAGATCGATCGAGAGGACGGTACGGGGGCAGGTGGTGAGAACGCCTCCCCGGTCGTTCAATTTTTTGATATAGTCGAGCACGACGTGCAGGGACGGGTGATGCAGGGCATCACGGAGCTCTCATAAGTACAGTAGGACCGGACCTGACATTTTAATATTACACCCATCTTTAAAGTGAACGGAAGAAGTGCTATGGCATCGGTCGCAAAGGTGGTCAAATCGGAGGAGGAGTGGAAGAGGTTGCTGGGACCGGAGCGGTACAGGATACTTCGCCAGGACGGGACCGAGCCCGCGTTCCACAACCAGTTCTGGAACAATCATGAGCCGGGGACCTACGTCTGCGGGGGCTGCGGCAATCCCCTTTTCTCATCGGACGACAAGTTCGACTCGGGGACCGGATGGCCGAGCTTCATCGCGCCCATCGATAAGAACGCGGTGACAGAGCGGTCCGACCGCAGCTACGGGATGGTCCGGACGGCAGTGGAGTGCGCTCGCTGCGGCGGGCACCTCGGCCATGTGTTCGATGATGGCCCCCGTCCTACCGGTAAGCGCTACTGCATGAACTCCGGGGCCATGGACTTTCACCCTCGCTGACGCGTAGGACCGGGGAAGAGATTCACGACCACCTCGTGCAGGTCGGTAAACGTCAGGTGGTCCTTGCCCGCCATCTCCAGCTCTCGGTCCAGGACCGAGCCCCGGACCGCGAACGCCATGTCGGCCGCCATTGCGGCCCACCGGTCGGAGATACCATCTCCGATGTACGCCACCCGCTTGCCGGCAGCATGCTCCTTGAGAACGTTGTCCTCCTTGAAATTATGCGCCTGGCTGAACTGCTTGGGAGGGAACAGGAACCTCACCCCATCGTGGGTATCCACGACCTCGGGGGCCACCAGCTCTACCTTGTCCCTCCAACCGTAGGGTCTCAGGAAATGCCGGATGTAGAAGTCCATCCCTGCGCTGGTTATTCGGAAGGTGACGTTGTTGAAGAGGCACTTCTCGACCAGCTCCTCGAACCCTGGACGGGGAATGACCACCCTATCC
>MVPZ01000178.1 GCA_002067045.1 Methanomassiliicoccales archaeon PtaB.Bin134
GCCCCCAGATAACCTTCCATCCCAAGGGACGCGTGGTCGAGGTCCCCGCAGGGACCAACCTGCTGGAGGCGGCCATCCTGGCCGGGGTGGAGATAAACAGCGCCTGCGCCGGGAAGGGGGTGTGCGGCCGATGCCGGGTGGTGGTGGAAGGGGAGTTCGAAACACAGGAGACCTCCAGGATCACCAGGGAGGACTGGTCCTCCGGTTACCGGCTGGCCTGCCTGACCAAGGCCAAGGGCGATTGCTCTGTCTTCGTCCCAGAGGAGAGCCAGATTAGACCGATGAAGGTGGTGGGCGGCAACATGGTCAGCGACCTGCGGGAGCTTACCCCGCTGGTCCGCGCGCGCTTCGTGGAGCTGAGGAGGCCGACACTGCAGGACAACGACGCGGACCTGGAGCGGCTATGCAAGGCATTGGGACTGGAACCCGGGGGGCTGCAGGTCCCCCTTTCCCTTCTGCGGGACGTTCCGGACACCATGAGAAAGGGCGAGTGGACGGCGACCGCCTTCCTGGACGGCTGCCATCTGGTGGACATCAAGCCCTGGAACAAGGCCTCTCGCAACTTCGGGGTGGCCGTGGACATCGGCACCACCACGGTGGCCCTGCAGCTGGTGGACCTGAACAGCGGGGAGGTCCTCTCCCAGATCTCCGACTACAACCGCCAGCTGATGTACGGGGAGGATGTCCTGGCCCGCATCATGT
This sequence comes from Methanomassiliicoccales archaeon PtaB.Bin134, assembly GCA_002067045.1. The sequence goes on from MVPZ01000178.1 coordinate 703, forward strand.
ACGGGGAGGACCATGGGCACGATGTGCTCCGTGAGTCGATAATCGACACTGTCAACCACATGCTGGCCCGGGCCCTGGACACCCGGGAGGCCTGTTCCGGGAGCGGGAAGAAGGTGTGCGGCAAGGAGGTCTACGCGATGGTGGTCTCCGGGAACACCACCATGGTGCACACCTTCCTGGGGTTGGACCCCCGGGGTATCCGCCATGAGCCGTACATCCCGGTGACCAACCTGCCGCCCCGCCTCACCGCCAGGGACCTGGGGCTGAAGAAGCTGAACCCGAACGCCCCGGTGCTGGCCGTTCCCGGAAGGGCCAGCTACGTGGGCGGGGACGTGGTGGCCGACGTGGTGGCCAGCGGCATGGGCCACGGGGACGGCGTATGCCTGCTCATCGACGTGGGCACCAACGGGGAGGTGGTCCTCGGGAACAAGGACTGGCTTCTGGCCTGCTCGGCCTCGGCCGGACCTGCGTTCGAGGGAGGCGAGGTCTGCCACGGGATGAGGGCCGGGGACGGGGCCATCGAGAAGGTGTCCCTGCGCGACGGGCTGCACTATTCCACCATCGGCGACGTCCGGCCCAAGGGGCTGTGCGGTTCAGGACTGATCGACCTGCTGGCCCAGCTGTTCCTGACCGGGGTGCTGGACAAGAAGGGGCACCTGCAGCCCTCGGACCGCGTGCGGGAGGGGGAATCCGGCAAGGAGTTCGTGCTGGTCCGCTCCGAGGACACGGAGAAGGACGGCTACGACCTGAAGGCCACCGGGATGTCCTGCTGCCCGGTGGACAAGGTGGTGCGTCACCGGGACATCACCGTCACGGAGGAGGACATCGCCAACGTCATCCGCACCAAGGCCTCCATATACGCGGCTGCGGAGGTGCTGCTGGACACCGCCGGGATCGGTTTCGGCGATCTGGAGAGGGTGTACATAGCCGGAGGCTTCGGCCGGCATATCGATCTGGACAACGCCGTGGCCATCGGACTGCTGCCGGACCTGCCCCGGGACCGCTTCATCTTCCTGGGGAACGCCTCGCTGGACGGGGCCCGGCTGTTCCTGCTCTCCCGGGAGAAGAGGGAGGAGGCCCTGGCCGTGCACCGGGCCATGACCTACGTGGAGCTGTCCACGGACCAGAGGTTCTTCGACAGGTTCTCCTCCGCGTCGTTCCTGCCCCACACCGAGCTGGAGCGATTCCCGTCCGTCATGATCATAGGATGACCTCGAAGGCGTTGCCCATCACCTTGACCCTAGGTAGATGTTTCCTGGCCGCCTTGCCGTACTGCATCATTACCTCCTGGCTGGGGCCGGAGGAAAAAATTCCGGCGAAGGCCAGGTCGTTCTGGCTGGACAGGAACTGGGTGAGCTGCAGCTCCTGCACGCACCCCTTCAGGTCCTTGGCGATCCTCTCCACCATACCCTCATCGTAGCGGTCCGGGATGATGCGCAATGTGGCCCGGACCTTCTCCCCCTTGAGCAGCTCCAGGGTCCTACGGACCTTCTCCAGGTGCTCCTTGGCCCTGTTCATGTCGTAGACGGTCAAGCCGGTCAGGGATTGCGGATCGTCCAAGGGCACCTTAACCTCCAGCACATACCTGGAAACCCGGCCCTTGGCGGAGGCCAGGAACTCCGGGTCATGGCCGGTGGTCTTCAGCACCACCTCCTTCCCCCGGGCATGCAGCAACCGGATAAGCTCTCCCAGCTCTTTGGAGTGCAGGACCGGCTCCGCTCCCCCCAGGAACACGCTGCGGATGCCGTTGTCGGACATGACCTGCAGCACCTTTTCCATATCATAATCCTTGAATCCGGCCTTGGTATGCGCGCAATACTTGCACTGCATCGGACACCCGAAGAACTCGATCGAGGCGTTGGGCTTGGTCCGGTTGATGGTGATGATCCTCATCGGGGGTTATTATCCATGGAGATAAGCATAATCCTTTCCTAACATCGTTGAAATAATCTTGCTGCCATGACCGTTCATGGAACGGGGGAAGGTGCAGGAGGTCTTCGGTCGGCGGGCAGGCGGTTACGTGAACAGCGTCTCCCACGCCGACCGGGAGGTGCTGCGCTCCGTGGAGGAGATGTGCGGGCCCCTGGATGGGCGATCGCTCCTGGACGTGGCCACGGGCACCGGGCACACCGCCCTGCACCTGGCCGGGTCCGCCCGGCTCGTCGCAGGCCTGGACCTCACCCCGCAGATGCTGGAGCTGGCCCGCGATGCCGGGCGGGAGAGGGGGCTGGAGAATGTCAGGTGGCTGCGGGGGGACGTGAGGTCCATGCCCTTCCCGGACGGGGCCTTTGACGTGCTGACCTGCCGGCGCGCCCCGCATCACTTCCCGGACCTGGACCTGGCCTTGAGGGAGATGGCCAGGGTTCTGCGGCCCGGGGGCGTCATGGTCATCGACGATCGCAGCGTGCCGGACGACCGTGAGGTGGCCGACACCATGAACCTTCTGGACCTCCTGCACGACCCCTCGCACGTCCGGGAGTACAGCGCCAGGGAATGGAGGGAGGCGCTGCTGCGGGCCGGTCTGCGCCTGGAGGAGGTGCGCGAGTATCGCAGGCATCTCCCGCTCACCACCCTCACCTGGAACGCCGAGCCCGAGGACGCCATCGAGATCGAGAGGGTGGTGGCCTCGCTTCCGGGAACGCTGCGGGAGCGCATGTCCGTGGAGGAGGCCGATGGGCAGCTGCTCATGGACCAGTACTACATAACGCTACGGGCCACCAAATGATTTTATAACGCTAAGGATAAGTGGGGTCCATGGCCTGGAACTGCGCTGCCACCGGCATAGGCTCCCTTCCGCACAAGGACCCCCGCAAGGCGATGGAGCTGGTGCTCTCCCGCATGGGGGAGGTGCCCTACTGGCCCCAGCTGCCCGGGCTGGGCTTCGGGGAGAACATGTACGCCCAGTTCTCCACCATGCTCCCCGGGGTGGACGTGGACACCCGCAGGAACAAGATCACCGTTGACCTGGGCGATTACGACCCGGAGGCCTTCTACACCGCGGTGGTCACCGATGACGTGGACCATTTCGCCCATCCCCGGGAGAACTTCCATGGCCTGTACGCACTGCTGGATTCGTCCAGGGGCCGGAGGTTCGCCGCGGTCAAGGGGCAGGTCACCGGGCCGGTGAGCGCCGGGCTGCAGATCATGGACCGGAACGGCAAGGCGGCCATCTACGATGACGCGTACGGGGAGATCATACGCCGCAACCTGAACATGCAGGCCAAGTGGCAGGCCCGCAAGCTGCGGGAGGTCTCCGACCGCCCCATCATATTCCTGGACGAGCCCTCGCTCACCCTCATCGGCACGCCCTTCGCCTCCGTATCCCAGCGTCAGGTGGTGGAATGGACCGACGAGGTGCTGGAGGGGGTGGATGCCATCAAAGGGCTCCATTGCTGCGGCAACACCGACTGGCCTCTGGTGCTCTCCACCTCCATCGACCTGCTGAGCTTCGACGCCTACAACTACGCGCACACCGTCTCCCTGTTCCCCCGGGAGGTGTCCGCCTTCCTGGAGCGGGGCGGTGCCATCGCCTGGGGCCTCATTCCCAACATGGAGGACCAGATCGCCAAGGAGACCGTGGGCACCCTGCTGCAGCGCTTCGAGGGGTACATGGACATGCTTTACCGCAAGGGAATGGACCTGGACCTGCTGCTGGAGCGCTCGCTGATAACCCCGCAGTGCGGCCTCGGGGGACTTGACGAGGCCAACGCCGAGCGCGTGCTGGACCTGCTGAACGGCACCGTGGAGGCCATCAGGCAGCGCTACCGATTGGGCGGTCTGGCATGATCGTGGCCGTGGCCGGAAAGGGCGGCGTGGGCAAGAGCACCATCTCCGCCCTGCTGGTGCGCATGCTCTCGGAGGAGGGGATGATATTGGCGGTGGACGCGGACCCCAACAGCAATCTGGGAATGAAGCTGGGTCTGGAGGTCCATGGGACCATCGGCGGGGTGCGCGAGGGTCTTCTGGACCGGGGAGGACAGCCCCCCCGGGACATGAGCAAGCAGGAGTACCTGAGACTGAAG
>MVPZ01000179.1 GCA_002067045.1 Methanomassiliicoccales archaeon PtaB.Bin134
GGAGATAAACCTGCTCAGCGAACGATTGCACGAGTGGTACGGGGTCTACTTCCCGGAGCTGGGGGACTTCGCCGTCGACGCGGAGTACGCCCGGCTGGTCTCGGAGCTGGGGGACCGTCAGGCCATCATGGACCATTTGGGCGTGTCCCTGGAATCGGTGGGCACGGACCTTGTGGAGAGGGACCTTGAGGTGATCCGGGGGCTTGGGGGCACTCTCAGCGAGCTCTACAGGCGCAAGGAGGCCCTGGACGCGTACATACTGGAGGGGATGGATAGGGTGGCGCCCAACCTGTCCGCGCTGCTCAACCCCAACCTGGCCGCGCGCCTCATCTCCCTGGCCGGGGGGCTGCAGCGCCTGGCCAAGCTGCCGTCGTCCACCGTGCAGCTGCTGGGGGCGGAGAAGGCCCTGTTCCTGCACCTGCGCTCCGGGAAGCGGCCACCCAAGCACGGGGTGATATTCCAGCACCCCTGGGTGAACCGCTCGCCGTACTGGCAGCGGGGCAAGGTGGCCAGGAGCCTGGGCGGGAAGATCAGCATCGCCGCCAAGGTGGACGCCTACCGCGGCGAGTTCATCGCCGATGTGCTTAAGGAGCAGATGGAGAGAAGGGTGGCGGAGATCAAGGAGAAGTACCCAGACCCTCCGCGCCGGGAGCAGCGCCCCCAGGGAAGGCCGCAGTACCAAAGACATGGCCAGGGAAGGAAGCAGGGTCAGAACCGGTGGCGATAAGTAAACTATATAAACGTACCGTCTTTTCCCTCCAGAGGTACCTATGTCGTGGACTCAACAGGAAGTCAGGGAGCTCAAGGAAGGGCGCTACATGCTCATCGATGGGGAACCCTGCAAGATCATAAGCATATCCACCTCCAAGCCTGGGAAGCACGGAGAAGCGAAATCCAACATCGATGCCATAGGCATTTTCGATAACCGCAAGCGCCAGATCGTTCACCCGGTCAAGCACAAGGTGCAGGTGCCCATGATCGACAAGAGGAAGGCCCAGGTGCTCTCCATCGCCGGGGAGGAGGTACAGCTCATGGACCTGGACACCTACGAGACCTTCCAGCTCCCCATACCCGAGGAGTACAAGGGCCAGCTCAACGCGGGCGAGGAGATCATGTACATGATCGCCATGGACCGCCGCAAGATCACCAAGGTGTGAGAGCCGCTGAGGCCTCATGGCCCGCAGTGACACCTTCTCCCTGGCCAATTCCAGCTTCGAGGAGGCGGACTTCGTCATAATGGGGGTCCCTTACGACGGGACCACCCGACTGCGTTCCGGCACCAGGAAGGCGCCGGCGGCCATACGCAAGGCCTCCAAGATCTTCGATCCATACCTTTTCGAGCATGGTTTCGACACCTCCACCGCCCGGGTGCATGACGCCGGGGACCTGGACTGCGGGTCGTCCTGCGAGGACATGTTCGAGGCCGTGGAGGCCAAGTCCTCAGAGGTGGTGGATGCCGGCAAGTTCCCCATCCTAATCGGGGGGGAGCGCAGCATCACCTATCCCCTGGCCAAGGCCTTCCAGGATATTGGAGTTATCTCCATCGACGCCCACCTGGACTTCCGCTCCGACTGCGGGAGCAGGTTCGACCACGCCTGCACCATGCGCCGCGTGGCGGACCTGGTGGGAGTGGAGAACGTGGTGCCTTTCGGAGTCCGCTCCATATCCAGGGAGGAGCTTTCCGGGGACCTTCCGAACTACGTGGACGCGTACCAGATCCGGGAGGCCGGGGTGGAGAACTCCTGGAAGAAGGTGCTGAACATGATGCGGCGGGAGAGGGTGCTCCTCAGCCTGGACATGGACGGCATAGACCCCGGATACGCCCCGGGCACCTCCAGGCCGGAGCCCTTCGGGCTCACCGGCTACGAGGTGAAGCGCTGCATCGACATGCTGGGGGACCGCATGGTGGGCTTCGACGTCTCCGAGGTGCTGCCCTCCCACGATCCGGGGGCCACCGCGGCCCTGGCGGCGAGGATGATCATGGAGGTCATCGCCATCGTGCACACCCGCCGTGGTGAGAGGTAAATGGACCTGACCCCCCTGATCTCGGCGTTCGTCCTGATATCGTTGACCGAGCTGGGGGACAAGACCATGATCGCGGTCTTCACCCTGGCCTCGAAGCATCCCAGGTGGGAGGTCTTCGCCGGGGCCATGCTAGCCCTGCTGACCCTCACCGCCATAGGGGTGGCCGTGGGCGAGGTGCTCTTCCTGATCGTCCCGTCCTGGGCCGTCAGCGCCACGGCCGGGGCGGTGTTCATCGCCTTCGGGGTGCTGACCCTGCTGCGCCCGGAGAAGGAGGAGGAGGTCAGGGAATCAAAGCGCTGGGGAGGGCTGCTGGCCGCCTTCGGCCTGGTGGCCCTGATGGAGCTGGGCGATCGCAGCCAGCTATCGGTCATAACATTGGCCGCGGAGTCCGGGGAGGCGTTGATGGTCTTCATCGGCGCGGCCCTGGGATTCATGTGGCTGACCGCCCTGGGGGCCTACTTCGGCCAGGCCATAGGGGAGAGGGTGCCCAGGCGGTACATCCGCCTCGGGAGCGGACTGGTGTTCCTTGCCTTCGGGATCGTGTTCCTGATCAGGCTGCTGTGATCAGTCCTCTTCCAGCAGCTCGCGGAGCACCCTCTCGCA
>MVPZ01000180.1 GCA_002067045.1 Methanomassiliicoccales archaeon PtaB.Bin134
GCCAACACCTCCAACATGCCCGTGGCGGCCAGGGAGGCCAGCGTCTACACCGGCATGACCATCGCCGAGTACTTCAGGGACATGGGATTGAACGTCTCCCTGATGGCCGACTCCTCCTCCAGATGGGCCGAGGCCATGAGGGAGATATCCTCCAGGCTGGAGGAGATGCCCGGTGAGGAGGGCTATCCCGCGTACCTTTCCGCCAGGCTGTCCGAGTTCTACGAGAGGGCCGGGCGCGTGGTCTCTCTCTCCGGCGGACTGGGCTCCATCTCCGTGGTGGGCGCCGTGTCCCCTCCGGGCGGAGACCTTTCCGAACCGGTCACCCAGAACACCCTGCGCATCGTGCGCGTCTTCTGGGCCCTGGACACCAAGCTCAGGGAGAGGAGGCACTTCCCGGCCATCAACTGGCTTACGTCGTACTCCCTGTACTCCGGCCAGCTGGACGGCTGGTACAAGAAGAACGTGGCCGAGGACTTCCCCGAGCTGCGCAACTGGGCCGTGGGGCTGCTCCAGAAGGAGGCCGAGCTGCAGGAGATCGTGCAGCTGGTCGGTTCCGACGCGCTCCCGGACGAGCAGAAGCTGACCCTGGAGATAACCAGGATGATCCGCGAGATATTCCTGCAGCAGAACGCCTACCACCCCGTCGACACCTACTCGCCGATGAGCAGGCAGGCCACCTACCTGCGCCTGATCAACCGCTTCGCCATCAACGCCGCCAAGGCCGTTGAGAACGAGGTGTCTGTAGAGACCATCGCCAACATGGATCTGCGCAACACGCTTGCCAAGTCCAAGTTCGAGGACAACATCGAGGAGATCCTGAAGAACATAGCCGAGACCATGGACAAGGAGTTCGAAGCCCTGGGAGGTAAGTAAATGACATCCAAGGAATACCGATCCATCACCCAGATCGCCGGGCCGCTGGTCTTCGTGGAGAAGACCGAGCCCGTTGGATACAACGAATTGGCCGTGGTGACCCTGCCCGACGGCAGCGAGAGGATGGGACAAGTTCTCGACAGCTCCGACGAGGTCGTGGTCATCCAGATGTTCGAGGGCACCACCGGGATCCCCAAGACCGCCGGCGCGCGCTTCCTGGGCGAGACCATGAAGATGCCAGTGTCCAAGGACATGCTGGGAAGGATCCTGTCCGGTTCCGGAAAGCCCCTGGACGGCGGGCCGGCCATAGTGCCCGAGGACCGCCTGGAGATCATCGGGGCGGCCATCAACCCCTGGGCCAGGGACAACCCGTCCGAGTTCATTCAGACCGGTATCTCGACCATAGACGGGATGAACACGCTGGTCCGCGGACAGAAGCTGCCCATCTTCTCCGGTTCCGGTCTGCCCCACAACGAGATCGCCCTGCAGATCGCCCGCCAGGCCAAGGTGCTCGGAGGTTCCGAGGACTTCGCCGTGGTGTTCGCGGCCATGGGCATCACCAACGAAGAGGCCCAGTACTTCATGAAGGACTTCGAGAGGACCGGCGCGCTGAAGCGCGCGGTGGTTTTCCTGAACCTGGCCGACGACCCGGCCATCGAGAGGATCATCACCCCGAAGCTCGCGCTGACCACGGCCGAGTACCTCGCGTTCACATTGGACATGCACGTTCTGGTGATATTGACCGACCTGACCAACTACTGCGAGGCGCTGCGCCAAATAGGCGCCGCCCGTGAGGAAGTGCCCGGTCGCCGCGGCTACCCGGGGTACATGTACACCGATCTGGCCGGTATCTACGAGCGTGCCGGGAGGATCAAGGGCAAGAAGGGAAGCATCACTCAGATCCCCATCCTGTCCATGCCCGGCGACGACATCACCCACCCCATCCCGGACCTGACCGGCTACATCACCGAAGGTCAGATAGTGGCCAAGAGGGAGCTGGTCAGGGCAGGCATCTACCCGCCGGTGGATGTCGGTTCGTCCCTTTCCCGTCTGATGAACGAGGGTATCGGGAAGGGCCGAACAAGAGAGGACCACAAGGCCGTCTCCGACCAGTGCTACGCCGCCTACGCCGAAGGCCGTGACCTCCGGGGTCTCGTGGCCATCGTGGGAAAGGAGGCGCTGTCCGAGAGGGACCGCAAGTTCCTGGAGTTCGCCGACGAGTTCGAGAAGCGCATCGTGCAGCAGGGCCGTGAGGAGGACCGCACCATCGAGGGCACCCTGGACCTGATGTGGGAGCTGCTGGCTTCCCTGGACGAGAGGCAGCTGACCAGGATCGACCGCAAGTACATCGAGAAGTACCACCCGAAGTACCGCAAGAAGGATTGAGATGCCAACCGCTGACGTCAAACCCACCCGCTCCGAGCTCCTGGAGATCAAGAAGAAGATCAAGCTGACCAAGTCCGGCTACAAGATACTCAAGATGAAGCGGGACGGTCTGATCCTGGAGTTCTTCAAGATCCTGGAGCAGGCCAAGGACATCAGGGACAAGGTCAACCACGATTACGATGAGGCCATGGAGCGCATCGCCGTGGCCAAGGCGGTGGACGGGGCCATAGCGGTGCAGAGTGCCGCCTTCGCCCTGAAGACCCACCCCGAGCTATCGCTGCGCTCCAAGAACATCATGGGGATCGTGGTACCGGAGATCGAGGCCAGCTCGATCCGCACCCCCATGGACAAGCGCGGTTACGGCGTCATCGGCACCACCGTCTACATCGATGAGGCGGCCAAGGCCTTCGAGAACCTGGTGGAAACGATCATCGAAGCCGCGGAGATCGAGACCACCATGAAGAAGATCCTCGAAGAGGTGGAGAAGACCAAGCGCCGCGTGAACGCGCTGGAGTTCAAGGTCATCCCCGACCTTCAGGAATCGGAGGCCTTCATCCGCCTCCGCCTGGAGGAGATGGAGAGGGAGAACACCTTCAGGCTGAAGCGCGTGAAGCAGAAGGCGGAAGCGCGCGGATGATCCTGGAAAAACTCTTTGGAACGCCAGAGAAGAAAGCCCGCCTGATCAGGTGGGCCTGGCTCATTTCACTTTTCATGCTGGTCATGGGCTATGTGATCATCTTCCTGTTCTGGGACGGACGGTAGCAGCATCTCCAGGCGCCCGTCGTCCAGGTCGTAGAGGGCGGCGTACACCCTGACCTTCTGGCCCGGCATCACCCGGGGCAGCAGTCTGCCAAGCTCCCTTGCCTGACTTATGGCCCAATCCTCCTCCGAGCGGTCGTGGAAGCCCAGCCATCGGCTGAGGTCCCCTATTTCCGCGCCCAGGTGTGACTCCAAGGCCCTCTGGTCCACGGCCTCCGAGACCCTCTCGTCCAGGTCCCCCGACGAGCGCATGCCGCATCGGCTGTGCCCGACCACCAGTACCTTGCGGCACTCCATTACCGTCAGGCAGATCAGCAGGGAGCGCAGGGAGTCCGGAGTGACGGCGTTCCCGGCGTTGCGGATGATGAAGACCTCTCCCGGCTCGAGCCCCAGCATCTCCAGCGGGGGGATGCGGGAATCCATGCAGGTGAGCACCACGGCCTTGGCCGAGCCGTTGACGGTCGGACTCCCGCGGTATCTGGACATCCATCGCGCGTTGCCGCGCATTACGCTCTCTATGAAAAGGTCGGCGCCAGCCTCGTCGAAGGGCGGGGTGGTGGACATTACCACCCTAGCCCAGGAA
>MVPZ01000181.1 GCA_002067045.1 Methanomassiliicoccales archaeon PtaB.Bin134
GCCGGCAAGGAGTACGGCACCGGGAGCTCCCGGGACTGGGCGGCCAAGGGACCGCAGCTGCTGGGCGTGAGGGCGGTGATGGCCGAATCCTTCGAGCGCATCCACCGCAGCAACCTGGTGGGCATGGGGGTGCTGCCCCTGCAGTTCGCTGCCGGACAGTCGGCGGCCTCCCTGGGGCTGGACGGCAGCGAGGAGTTCGACGTGGAGATCGCCGAGCTCAGGCCCCGGGCCCAGGTCAAGGTCACCGCCCGCCGGGAAGGCAGGGTCACCGAGTTCGCGGCCGTGGCCCGCCTGGACACCCCGGTGGAGGTGGACTACTACCGCAACGGCGGCATCCTCCCAACGGTGCTCAGGAAGCTGATGGCATAAGCTCATTATCACTGAGCCCCTTGGGGTGCTCCCGTGGTGAACGGTGACAAGGTCATAGAGGTGGAGGACCTCACCAAGGTGTACCCGGCAGCCCGCAGGCTGCTGGGGGACGGCGGCGTGGAGAAGCTGGCCGTGGACCGGGTCTCCTTCGACGTGCGCAGGGGCGAGATATTCGGGCTGCTCGGTCCGAACGGCGCCGGGAAGACCACCACCATCAAGATGCTGTCCACCCTGCTGATACCCACCTCCGGGAAGGCCGGGGTCCTGGGCCTGGACGTGGTCGGGGACGCCGTCCGCCTGCGGCCGCGCATCAACCTGGTGTCCGGGGGGGAGCGGGGGCTGTACTTCCGACTGACCGGCAGGCAGAACCTGGATTTCTTCTCGGACATGTACCGGGTGCCCAGGGACCGGAAGCGGGAGAAGGTGGACGGGCTGCTGGAGATGGTGGGCCTGGCCGAGGCCGCGGACATCCGGGTGGAGAACTACTCCCGGGGGATGAAGCAGCGGCTGCACCTGGCCCGGGGGCTGGTCAACGACCCGGAGGTGCTGTTCCTGGACGAGCCCACCTTGGGCCTGGACCCGGAGATCTCCCGGGAGACCCGCGCGCTCATCAAGCGGCTCTCGGAGAAGGGCATGACCATATTGCTCACCACCCACTACATGTTCGAGGCCGACCAGCTCTGCGACCGCCTGGCCATCATATCCGAGGGGCGCATCAAGGCCATCGGGACCCCCTACTCCATGAAGGAGGCCGTGCGCAACGACACGGTCATCGAGGTGGAGGCCAGGGAGCTGGGGGAGGCCAGGAGGGCAGAGCTGGCCGAGCTGCCGGGCGTCTCCGCCGTCTCCCTGGAGGCCCTGGAGGGAAGGCAGCTCCTGCGCATGGTGGTGGACGACGCCCCTTCGCTGATCCCCACCGTGGCCGCCATGCTGGAGAGGTGCAAGGTGATCAGCATCCGGGTGGACCAGCCCACCCTGGAGGACGCCTATATTAAGATGGTGAACGTGAAATGATCAGCCCCCGGGCCATGAGGGCCGCCCTGAAGCAGCAGTCCATCCACTTCTTCGTGGACCCGCAGTGGGTGATCCCCAGCATCATCGCCCCCTTCATCTTCACCACCGTGACCCTGTTCCTGTTCAGGCATACCGGGGGGGACCTCCTGCTGTACGCGGTTCTGGGGGGAGGAGTGCTGGGCATGTGGGGGAACACCATACACAGCAGCAGCTGGTCCATAGGGTACGACCGCATGAACGGCACCCTGGAGGCGATAATGGTGACCCCCGCCCCGCTGTCCTCGGTGGTCTTCGGGCGCTGCCTGTGGAACTCCTTCCTGGGGCTCCTGAACGCCCTGGCGGTGTTCCTGGTGGCCCAATTCGCCTTCGGCATAGACGTGGCCCTGAACGACCCACTGGGTTTCGTAATCGCCCTGTTCGCCACCCTGCTGTCGCTCTCGGTGCTGGGGATGGTCTTCGGGGCCTTCTACGTGGTGACCCGGGCCTCCAGCGCCTTCTTCCAGATACTGGAGTTCCCCATCTACGTGCTCTCGGGGGCGGTGTTCCCCCTGATGATACTGCCAGAGTGGAGCCGCCCCTTCTCGTACGTCATCCCGGCCACCTGGGGCGCGGAGGCCCTCAAGATATCCACCTTCACCGGATACGACTCCCTGGGCCTGGGGTTCTCCGGAGCGCTGGGCCTCACGGTCCTGACCACGATCGTCTACCTGCTGCTGTCCTTCCAGCTTTTCTCCTACCTGGAGAGCAAGGCCAAGGTCAACGGCTCCCTGGTGAGGTATTGAGATGCTGCGGGACGTGATCGGGGTGAAGGCCTCTGCGCTGGTGGCCATGCGCTCGCAGTTCGCGGTGGTGGGCCCGGTGCTGTGGATGGTGCAGATACTCTCCACCTCCCTATTCCAGATGTGGTTCTTCGTGCTGGTCAGCGACTTCGCCGACGATCCCGGGGCCGGACCTGCGTACGTGGCCCTGGGCAATGCCGTTTCGTCCCTGACCTACGCGGCCGTTTACGGGGTGACCATGTCCGCGGGGGCGGAGAAGCACATAGGCACCATGGCCACCATAATGTCCACGCCCACGCGCATGTTCTACGTGTTCCTGGGCAAGGGGGCGTACCAGTCGCTGATCGGCCTCTTCACCGTGAGCATGTCCCTGCTCTTCGCCTCCCTGTTCTTCGGGGTGGACCTGACCTACGCGGAGCCGGCGGCCCTGGCGGCGGTGCTCCTGGTCACCTGCTTCAGCATGGTGGGCTTCGGCATGGTCATCGGCAGCGTGGGCGTGTACCTGCGCTCGTCCATGATCCTCGGCTCGGTGGTGCTGTACCTGGGGCTGCTGCTCTGCGGGGTGAACTTCCCCATCTCCTACCTGCCGGGATGGCTGCAGCCCGCCTCGTACGTGTTCCCGCTCACCTACGGGGTGGAGGCGGTTCGCCAGGTGGCCGCGGGGGCCGGGCTTCCGGAGGTGTACGGCCTCCTGGCCCTCATGCTGGCCCTGGGGACCGCCTTCTACATCCTGGCCTACCTGCTGTTCGACTTCTTCGAGAGGCTGGCCCTGAAGAGCGGCTCCCTGGACGTGTTCTGATCACAGCAGCCCCAGGACGATGAGCGCGGCGCTGATCAGGGCGTAGGACAGGTAGGAATAGGAGAACTGTCCGCGGAGCAGCGATCGGGAGGCCTCCTTGAGCCCGTCCTTGGATATCAGCACCTGGACGGCCCTGACCAGCAATATCGTGCCCAGGAGGGCGATCAGGAGCGAGCGTCCGGCCTCCGCGGTGAAGTGCAGGTACCAGAGAGCGGCCACCCCGGCCAGGGACCCCGAGATGAGCGCCCAGGCCCAGGCCGGCCTTCCGGACTCCCTGCCGGCGTCGGCGAGCAATCTGGCCCAGCGCAGGGGGAGCGCCCTGGTGGACAGCAGCAGAAGGGCGCTGATGGACCCCAGGAACACGCTGAAGGCGGAAAGGAACTCCATGGCATATAAAAATATAGCGCTGATTATTTAAGTTCTTGCACCGGACCCTCCTTGCGGGCCCGCTCCACGTCCCCTACCAGGATCCAATCGTCCAGGGTGTGGAAGTCCCGGCGGGTGAAGCGGAATCGGGGGACCTCCTGGAAGCGGTCCACGGTGACCAGCACCAGGTAGCGCTTCCCGGCCATGCGTAGGAACTGGGCCTCCGATAGCCAGAGCGGCCTCCGGAACTGCTCCAGCATGGCCTCGCTCTCCTCGTGACCCAGCTTGGGGGAGTCGAAGACCTTGATCACCCCTCCCCGCCCGTAGATTATCTGGCGCCCGTCGTTCTCCGTGAAGTAGAGGGTGTCCCCTACCTTGACCTTCCCGTAGGGGGACCGGCGGCCGTTGTAGGCCCTGGCCACCATGGTCTTGTCCCCCCGGCGCATGGCCTCCAGGGCGCCGGCGGGCTTGTCCAAGTACACGATGTGGTCCATCCACACCCTGATGGCCACGGTAGGATAAAACAGATTTCCCGTCCTTTCAGTGTACCGGGTGCAGAATGGTCAGCTGCCTGACGCCCTCGCCGTGGTCGAACGGCATCACGTAGCAGTCCATGGCCTGGACGGAACCGTCCTTGCAGGACACCAGGCAGGGCATTATCATCCGGCCGTCATCGCTGGCCCGGCGCACCTCGCTGCCCTGCCTCCGGGGGCGCATGATGGCCGAGGGACCCCCCAGGGCGTTGAGCTCGGCGACGCTGTAGCCCAGGCTGCGGACCAGTATGCGGTTCACGGAGATGACCCTTCCATCGGCCGAGCTCACCATGACCGGGTGCGGGCAGCCGTTCATGGTCCCCCGGAAGGAGCCCTCGGGGTCCTGGGCCTCCATGGCCATGGCCCCGGCCCGGTCCCACATCTCCTGCATCTGCCGGGGATTGGCGCTCCTCTGGCGGGCTATGACCACTATGCGGTCCACGCGTTCCATCATCTTTATGGGGACCAGCCTGAGCTCGGCCTCCACGCGCCCCGCCGCGGCGTCCAGGGACACGTCCACGATGGTGCTGCACCCGTACTGGAAGATCTCCTCGAATATCCTCCGCCCGCTGCTGGGAGCCCCGGGGAAGAGCTCGTACACGCCGCGGCCCTCGTAGGACGTGGGCATGCCCGCGTCCTCCAGGTACCGGACGAAGGTCTGGTTGCCGTTGGTGACCCGCAGCTCGCGGTCCACCATGAACACCATATCCTCGATCGCGTCCAGCATGGTGCGCAGGTTGATGTCGGCCTGCAGCAGGGAGAACTCCATCATCTTCCGCCGCAGGACCTCGCCCTGCAGCTCGCGGTTGACCCTGGCCAGCCGGGACCTCTCCTCCTCCGCGCTCAGGCGCTCCTCCTGCTCGACCCTGATATTGTCGAGGAGGTGGAACAGGTCGCGGTTGGGGTCCGCGATGCCCTCTCCCATGCTGGGCAGGTAATAGGAGTTGCGGCTGAGCACCCCGTCGATAATCACCATGGGATAGGAGGCCAGGGACCGGAGCAGGAACTCGGGCGACAGCAAGGACATGTCATAGAGGCAGACGACCGTTAAGTTCAGTTCCTCCCGGACCGCGTCCAGGTCCCTCCAGGCCCGGTCCGACGGCACCTGCGCGGCCAGGTCCTCGGGCACGTTCAGGATCAGGCGGGCCCCGGAATACCCAAGCGCCCTCGCCTGTTTGGCCAACTCTCTCATCTGCTCCCCGATGGTCGCCTCGGACATGCGGCCGATGTTGGCCCTGTCCAGGTGTATCAGGACCACGGACGGGTGCATGTCCAGGTCCAGTCCCCCGTCCCTCAGGAGCTCCCTGAGCCGGGCCGGGGGCGTGCGGCACACGAAGGCGCACATCTCTCTCTGCTCGATGCTGTCCCTGAGCAGGCAGGCCACGGTGTCCAGCACCTCGTCCAGCTTGTGATAGAAGACCGCAGCCTTCTCCCCGGGGGGCAGCGGGGACGGTACGCGGGGTGGAACGGTTGAGGTTTCGATCTGCGGACCATCCGAACCGGCCACATTTGGGTGATACCGTTCGATTTTTTATAAGTTGGTCTGATCTTTCTTGAAGTGAGGAACGATAATTCTAATTCACCGGGCTCCGTTCCACCATCATGTGCCTGGTCCCGGACCATGAGATCGAATCTAGGATGCGCGACGGTACGCTGGTCATCACCGACTTCTCCCCGGAGAGCCTGACCCCCAACGGTTACGACCTGCGGGTGGCCGAGGCGCGCCTGGAAGGGGGTGAGAGCGTCACCACCGGAACGTTCGTCATCCCCCCGGGCCGGCTGTTCTTCGTCTCCACCATGGAGCGCGTGGAGCTGCCGGACGACCTGGCGGCGCAGCTGTGGACCAGGACCTCGTGGCTGCGGAAGGGGCTGCTCATGGGACTGGGAAAGATAGACGCCGGCTTCCATGGAACCCTGACATTCAGCGGGTTCAACGCCTCGTCCGTTCCCGTGGAACTGCCCATCGGCAGCCGGATGGTGCAGATGGTGCTGGAGCACATGCGCTCCCCGGTGGAGCGCACCTACGCCAGACGCAGCGGGAACTATCAGGACCAGCGCGGGATAACCCTAAAGCCATCCGGCAAGGAGTAGGTCCGCCGAGAACACCGAGGCCGTGGGGGAATAGGTCTTCAGCTCCTCGCTGCGCAGCACCTCCAGCTCCACGCCCATGCCGTTGGCGATGCGCCGCAGGTCCTCCAGCACGCCCTGGAAGTCGTTGCGGTCGCAGATGTGGTACAGGTGCATAACCCCGCCCAGCTTCAGGCGGGTCAGGGCGTCGGCGAAGAAGTCAATGGCCGAATGCGGCAGGTTCATGACCACCCGGTCGGCGCAGGGCAGGTCGAACACCCACTGCCGGGCGTCGCCCTCCAGGGGAACGACTCCCTCTACCTTGTTCAGATGGATGTTCTCGATCATCAGCTGCACCGCATCAGGGTTGAGGTCGATGGCGTAGACGACGCTCGGGGATGCCAGCTTGGCGATCATGATGGCGAAGGGGCCCACGCCGGAGAACATGTCCACCACCACCTCCCCCTCCCTCACCAGGGAGGCGATCCTGCGCCTCTCGTTCGAAAGCCGGGGATTGAAGTAGGCCTTCCGGGGATCGACCCTGAAGCGCAGCCCGTATTCGGTATGAACGGTCCCGCTGACGTCCTGGCCGGCGATGGCCTCCAGGTCCAGCGTGCGGAACTCCCCCACGACGCCATGGTCCAGGAACACCGAGCGAAGGCGGGGGAACGCCGCCATGAGCGCGCCGCCGACCTCCTTGGCGTAGGCCAGCAGCTCATCCGGAAGGCGGACGATGGCGATGTCGCCCAGGGTGTCGAAGGCCGTGGGAAGGAGAGGCCTAAGCTCCTCGGGGACCTTGGCCAGGGCCTTGTAGTCGCGCTCCTCCCGCTCCCTCTCCTTGAAGTCGCGCTCCTCGGCGGGCATTCCCTCCGGTGCGGAGGTCACCGGCAGGTAAAGGTGCTCCTGGTCCCTTTCGACGTACAGCGATTGGTCCAGCAGCCCCTCCTCTAAAAGCTTTTTACGGAGGGACTCTCCTTCACCCTTCAGAACCCTGACGCAAAGGGAACGCACGGTGTTGCCATGGGAGAATTGATATTTGTTGGTTTAGGGCTGGGAGGGGTGGACGACCTCAGCGCCAGGGCGCTTGCGGCCCTGCGGGAATGCGACCAGGTGTTCGGGGAGTTCTACACATCCAGGCTCATCGACTCCACCCCGGACGACCTGGAGTCGGCCATCGGCAAGAAGATCGTTCGCCTGTGCCGGAAGGAGGTGGAGGAGGACGAGGTGGTCATCGAGGCCGCCAGGAAGGGCAGGGTGGCCTTCGTCACCGCCGGGGACACCATGGCCGCCACCACCCACGTGGACCTGAGGATCCAGGCCATGGAGGAGGGCATCCCCACCCAGCTGTTCTACGGCGTCTCCATATTCAGCGCCTGCGCCTCCGCGCTGGGCCTGCAGCCCTACAAGTTCGGCAGGACGGTGACCATCCCCTTCCCGGAACCGGGCTACACCCCCCTTTCCCCGTACGAGAATATTTTCGAGAACTGGTCGCGGGGACTGCACACCCTGGTGCTGCTGGACATCCGGGAGGAGGAGGGGCGGTACATGACCGCCAACCAGGCGGTGCAGTGGCTGCTGGACGCCGAGCGGGCCAAGGGGCTGGGGATGAT
>MVPZ01000182.1 GCA_002067045.1 Methanomassiliicoccales archaeon PtaB.Bin134
AGAGACGGGCGAGCTGAGTGGTAGGATTTATTTTTCAGATAATAAGAATAAAATATCCTGTTCAGCATATTCCAATTGGGATGCAGATGCCGACTGGATACGACCTGCTGGAGCACAGTCATGAGTTTAGAGTGCATTTATTGAGGAGATTGATAGCGGCGATGGTCGATGCTGCTATAATTTTTATACCTATTCTGTCTATAATTTATATCTTAAATATTGAGCCGAAGGAGTTGTTGGTTGGGGTTCTTTCTGGCTTTGGTTGGTTTCTTTATTCTGCCTTATCTGAAACCTACACGGGAGCAACGTTCGGAAAGAAGTTAATGGGATTAATAGTAGTATCCAATGGGGGCCCGATGACGATAAGCAAAGGAGTTGTTAGGAATGTACCAAAAATGTTTTGGTACATTTTCCTAGTCATTGACACCTTTGTCGGCTTTGGTATTGACGGAGATCCAAGGCAAAGGTGGGTTGACACAATATCATTAACATGCGTGATAAAAAAAGAATGAAAGAAGTTTTTATTAAGGAACGTTGATGGTCAATGAGGCAATGTTGTTGTTCGTCTCGGTGTACAACAGAGAAATCGTGTGCGACCCAGAATCCAACTCTACATAGCCATCATCACAGACAAGGAAAGACCCTGCCGTTACATAAGTCCCTGCGCCAGCCCAGGTGACATTATCATCTAGTTCGTCTTCAGTGAGCTGCGCCCCATCAACAAGCCACATGACTTGCGACACGAGGACATCGCTCTCACTAATAGACGCAATGCTTACCCTGTAACCAGTTGAAGTTGTTACATATGTCAATGATCCGCTTGGCGTTTCATTGCTTCCGCCTCCACCAAATCCCATAACCATCACGTACAACACGGCGGCCAAGACCACAGTGATCGCGACCATCAGAATCGTCGCGATGACCGGGGAAACTGCCTTGTTGTTCTTTTTCCACATTTTCTTCATATGTTCAGTCTCCAGGTAGGTTCCCCTACCGCCTTCTGTTTATACTTGCGAGGATATATAATTATCCATCCTGAAATCACAAATATTATGAACCATCGTAGGAAATGGAGCGTGGGATTTGATGCATCACGATGCATCGCTTTTTTTGTTGTTCGTCCCCGAATCACTTAAGCGTGACTATCTGATCGCAGACCAGCTGCAGCATCTCCCGGACCTCCGGCTTCATCTGCTCCTCCATGCTCAGGATCACCGGGTAGGCGCCCCTGCTCTTGGCGCTGGCCATGAGCACCTGCATGAACTCGTACAGCATGCGCACCTCGTTGTGCGCAGCCAGCGAATTGATCGAATCGAGCACCACCATGAACTGCTCGTCCCTGCCCTTGCGGAACAGGTACTCCATCTTGAGCACGATGTATTCCAGCATGGTGGGGCTCTCCACGAACACCGTCTGCTCCACATCCGTCTCCGCACATTCCATGGTGGCGAAGGATATGCAGTCCACGAAGCGCAATTTTGACGTGTCGATCTCCAGGGACTGCATGGCGGACATGATGGTCGACGAGGGGACGGTTATGGAGATGTATATGCAGGCCAGCTTCTTCTTGTTGCAGAAGCGGTCAATGAGCGCAGTCAGCGTATCGAAGTAGGCCTCCACGCTAATGTTGAAGTCCACGGACACCGCCGGCCCGAGCTCGTTGAGCTTGCTGAGCACCTGCGGGGCGACCTCCTCCATATCAGAACCCCCTTAACATCGGGGTTATGAGAAGTCCCTCCGAGGTCATGTCCATGACGTACTTGGCCCGGGAATGCGCCGCCCCGGACATCTTTATCACTTCCAGAACGCGGTAGTTGTCCCCCCGGCGCACCGAGTTCCCTAGGCTGATGATGCCGTCGGCCATGGTGTGCTCCGGACCGTCCAGGCGATCGCCCTCGGCGACCAGCAGACCGGTGCATTTGGTGTCGTACAGCACCTTAGAGAGGGAGAGGATGAAGGACCTGGCCACCCAGTCCTCCATCTCCATGAGTATGGGGTTGGTGGCGTCCAGCACCATCCGGATGGCATTGTTCTCCTTGATCGCCTCCTCGATGTCGGTCACCATGGCGAAGGCCTCGCTCTTGGTGATCTTCCCGTCATCCCTTTCCCCCGAGCCCATATCGTCGATGTGCCTCAGCGTCACTTTCCCGTTCTCGAACAGCTTGGCGTCCGCATAATCCAGCTTGGGGAGGTAGGTCCTCAGCTTCTCAGGGCTGTGGACGGTGGAAATGTGCAACCCCTTCTGTCCCGCCATCGCCCCCCTTATGAGGTACTCGAGGCTGAACAGCGTCTTCCCGGCCCCGCAGGGGCCGCAGACGGTTATCATCCCCCCGGAAGGAAAGCCTCCGCCAACGATGCGGTCAATGCACTCCATGCCGGTGCAGAACTTAGAGCCAGGGGATGCGGCCATGCCTTGATGATGATTATCTGTGGATATATTATTTTTTGAAGGAAAAGATTAGTATCCTGGCGGAGATAGGTGGGTCATGAAGCCGGTTCTGCAGGTGGCCCTGGACCTCATGCACGTGAAGCGTGCGCTGGAGATAGCCCGCGAATCCCTGGAAGGCGGAGCGGACTGGATAGAGGCGGGCACCCCCCTCATCAAGAGCGAGGGGGCGGAATGCCTGCGTTCCCTGAAGCGGGAGTTCCCGGGCCGGACGTTGGTGGCGGACATGAAGACCATGGACGTCGGGGCGTTCGAGGTGGAGATAGCGGCAAAGGCCGGGGCGGACGTCATCACAGTTCTCGGCCTATCGGACGAGGGGACCATCTCCGAATCGGTGCTGGCCGCCCGTAAGTACGGGGCGGCCATAATGCTGGACATGATCAACGTGCCGGACAAGGTCGCCATGGCCAAGAGGGCGGAGGAGCTGGGGGTCTCCTACATCTGCCTGCATGTGGGGATAGACGAGCAGATGAAGGGGGAGGGTTCCCCTCTGGACGTCGTATCGCAGGTGGCCTCGGCCATCGGCATACCGCTGGCGGTGGCCGGCGGGATCACATCGGAGACGGCGCCCATGATGATCGAGCGAGGCGCCTCCATCATCATCGTCGGCGGGGGAATAATCAAGACCGCGGACGTGCGCTCCGCGGCCAGGGCGGTCAAGGAGGCCATGGACAGCGGGAAGGGATTGCCGAACGCCCTGGCCAGGAAGTACGGGCAGGAGGAGCTGTTCGAGGCCTTCGGGAAGGTCTCCACCTGCAACATCGCGGACGCTGCGCACAAGCGCGGGGTCATGGATAACGGCATGGTCCTCCGGAACGGGCATGGCGTGCGCATGGTCGGCCGGGCGCTGACGGTCCAGACCACCAAAGGGGATTGGGCGAAGCCCGTGGAGGCCATCGATCGCGCCAGGAAGGGCGATGTCATCGTCATCGACGCCGGGGGCAGCGAGATCGCCGTATGGGGGGAGCTGGCGGCCAACAGCGCGATGGTGAGGGGCGTGGCCGGGGTGGTCATTGACGGCGCGGCCAGGGACATCGACGGGATTATTGACCTGGGGTTCCCTTGCTTCAGCCGGCATGTGGCCCCCTACGCCGGGGAGCCCAAGGGCTACGGGGGCATCGGGATGGAGATCGTCTGCGGCGGGCAGATGGTGCGCAGCGGGGACTGGATAGTGGGGGACGAGAACGGCGTCGTCGTGATCCCGCAGGAGCACGCCGTGGAGCTGGCCAACCGCTCCGTGGACGTGTGGGAGAGGGAGGAGCGCATCCGGGAGGAGATCAAGCGCGGCGGCACCCTCTCTAAGGTGCAGGAGCTGGAGAAGTGGGAGCAGGTCAAGTGATGCCTCCCCATCTCCGGGCTTGAAACCGCTTAACTTGTTTTCTGTTTTTCATTGTGAACGGGATTTTTTATTCCTCCAGGGAATTATACGATTCTTATTGTACAAATGTACAGTATTTTCTATGTACTTGTTCATTTGTTTGTTTCAATAACTATTTATTATACAATTATCTACACATTTTCCAATGCGCTCGATGAATGTCTATTGGAAAACGGAAAAGGGCGGCGACAGGACGATGCCGTCTTTGGACCCCCGCAGGAGGCGCGAGAGGAGGCGCTTCGTCACCGTGGATTGCATGGCGGCCTCGACCGTCATGTCGACCGACGGCATCCCCTGCGGGGCCTATCCGCTCCCGGACGGCCTGGAGCGCATTGACAATGGAGAGTTGAAGCTGAAAATGTGCTGGAACGACCTCGGATCAAAACAAGGGAGCGTTGGCGATGCGTAAACGCGCCGCCTTCGCCCTTTTAGCGCTGGTTCTCATGATGATGTTGCCGGCGGCCTCGGCCGCCGACCCCAGCGGCGCGTCCAACCCAGGCACGCTGGAGGGCGTCATGAGCTCGATCGATTACATCTGGGTGCTGGTGTGCGCCTTCCTGGTGTTCTTCATGCAGGCCGGGTTCGCCCTGGTTGAGGCGGGCATGGTCAGGGTGAAGAACGTGGCGAACGTCCTGATGAAGAACTTCATGGACTTCGTAATGGGCACGGTGGTGTTCCTGGTCATAGGATACTCCCTGTTCATGGGCACGGATGTCGGGGGCATCGTGGGAGATCCCACCACCGCCTTCCTGCTGCTCGGGGACGCCTATGACGTGGGCACCATGCTGTCCTGGTTCTTCATGCTGGTCTTCGCCGCCACGGCAGTGACCATCGTCTCCGGGGCCATTGCCGAGCGGCCGAAGTTCAAGACCTACCTGCTCTACAGCGCCGCGGTGACCGCGTTCATCTATCCCATATACGCCCACTGGGTGTGGGGAGGCGGATGGCTTGCTGCTTCCGACTTCATGGTGGATCTCGGCGGCGGATACGGCGCCCTGGACTTCGCCGGTTCCGGGGTGGTGCACGCCCTAGGCGGCCTCCTGGCGCTCGCGGCCTGCTTGGCCATAGGGCCGCGCATCGGCAAGTACACCAAGGACGGGAAGCCGCTCCCGATACCCGGGCACAACCTGACCATGGTCATGCTGGGCGGATTCATCCTATGGTTCGGATGGTTTGGCTTCAATGCAGGGAGCACCCTAAGCGGGAACCAGCTGGTCATCGCCAAGATATGCGTCACCACGGTGATCGCCGCGGCTGGCGGCGCCCTGACCGCCCTGCTCATCTCCTGGCGGAGGGCGGGGTCTGCCGATCTCGGCCTGACGGTCAACGGCATGCTGGGCGGACTGGTGGGCATCACCGCCGGTTGCGCCTGGGTTGAGCCATGGGCTGCCCTGCTGATCGGTGTCGTGGCCGGCTTCATCGTCTGCTACGGGGTCTGGTTCCTGGAGAGGAGGGGCGTGGACGACGTGGTGGGCGCCATCAGCGTGCACGGGTTCAACGGGCTCTGGGGGCTGATCGCCCTGGGCCTGTTCGCCGACGGCACCTATGGGGTGTACACCACGGACGGTCCCCTGGTCACCGGACTGCTCTACGGCAACGCCGGCTTCCTCGGAGCGCAGATCATAAGCGCCGCGGTGGTGGCAATATGGGCGCTCGGCACCGGCTTCGCCCTGTTCTACGGCCTCAAGAGGACCGTGGGCCTTAGGGTCACCCCGGAGGAGGAGCTGCAGGGGCTGGACATAAGTGAGCACAACGTTTCGGCCTACCCTGAGATGGTGACCAAGGAGCTGGCCATGAGCAAGGAGTTGATGGAATGAAAATGGTGCAAGCGATAATCCGCCACGAGAAGCTGGGAGAGGTGAAGTCCGCGCTCTCGGACATCGGGGTGATCGGCCTGAACGTCACTGAGATCCAGGGCCGGGGAGTCCAGAAGGGCGCCACGCGGCAGTGGAGGGGCGCGGTCTACGACGTGGACCTGCTTCCGAAGATAAAGCTGGAGACGGTGGTCGACGATCCCCTGGTGGAGAAGGCCGTGGACGCCATACAGAAGGCGGCCTTCACCGGCAACATCGGCGACGGCAAGATATTCGTGTGGACCGTGGACCAGGTGGTCCGGGTGCGCACGAACGAGCGGGGGAAGGAAGCCATATGAGCTGACGATGAGAAGCGATCTCACAACCCCTGAGGGAGGGGGTGTGCCCCTCCCTCCAAACCTTTTCCACATTCCATACAAGCCTTTATATCCGGCGGGATGGACATAGACGGCCTGATGCCCCATCCCCGGATCAACCTACACACCCATACCCTCTATTCCGACGGCGACTTCACCGTGGAGGAGGTGGTGCGCTCGGCGTACGAGGGCGGGCTCACCCATGTGGCCATCACCGACCACTTCGAGACCTGCAAGATAATCAATCCCCTGAAGCGCATGGATTTCGAGGGATACTTAAGGGATATTCAAGCCGCCCGCACGCAATACCAGGGGAAGCTGGAAGTGCTCGCCGGGGTGGAGATCGACACCAACCCGGAGAGGTGTGATCTTTACGAACTCCCATGGGACCTGCTGAACACCCTGGATCTGGTGCTCTTCGAATACGTGGAGGACCCCCTGCAGGGCGGGATACCGCTCAATGAGCTGCGCTCGCTCTCCAGGAACCTGCAGGTCCCCTTCGGCCTCTGCCATTGGGACATGGACCGCATCTACGCGGACAGGGACGCCACTTGGCTGGCCGACAGGCTGAACGACCTCGGGGCGTTCGTGGAGGTGCCCACGTCCCAGCATTATATGCGCCACGGCCGCTACCTGTTCGAGCATTCGGAACGTTTCTACCGGGCCTTCAGGGGCAGGGTCAAGGTGTCCATAGGCACGGACATGCACCATTCCCTGAGGGAGGTCGGCAATATCGGCCGCGGGTTGCGGTTCATCCGGGCCCAGGACCTCTGCGGCCAGATGCTGTACAACGGCCGCGATTGAAAATAAGATTTTTGTAAGTGGTTTAAAATTGGCCCATCTTGTTGGCCATCTGCCTCAGCCGCTTGATCCTCTCGTTCATCGGGGGGTGGGTCATGAATATGGTGGCCAGCCCTCCGCCGCGGAAGGGGTTCACGATGAACATGTTCGAGGACGAGGGGTTGCCGAAGCGTATCGGATCGCGCTTGTTGGCGGTCTCCAGCTTCTCCAGCGCCCGGGCCAGGTACAGCGGTCGGCCGATGAGCTTGGCCCCCTCGGCGTCAGCCTTGTACTCGCGGTTGCGGGAGATGGCCAGCTGCACGATCATGGCCGCGATGGGAGCGGTGATCGCCACCACCAGGGCGATGATCATCCCACCCTCGTTCCGCCGGCCGTTGAACAGCGCCCCGTAGAAGGCGAAGCGGGCAGCGAAGGATATCGCGCCGGCGATGGTGGAGGCGACGCTCATCACCAGTATGTCCCGGTTCTTCACGTGGGCCATCTCGTGGGCCATGACCCCCGAAAGCTCCTCATCGTCCAGCAGGCGCATGATGCCCTCGGTGGCGCACACCACCGCATTCTTGGGGTTGCGGCCGGTGGCGAAGGCGTTGGGATTGCTGGTGGGGATTATCCCCACCTTGGGCATGGGCATCCCGTTCATGGCCGCGATGTTGCGGACGATGCGGTACAGCCGGGGGGCCTCGGCCTCGCTGACCAGCCGGACCCGGTAGGACCACAGCACGATCTTGCTGGAATAGAAGTACGATATCAGGTTGATCAGCCCGGCCAGTACCAGGAACATGATCGCGCCCAGCACCCAGTTGCCGATGAACAGGGAGCCTACCAGCCATCCGATGACCATGAACAGGCCGAACATGAAGGCGAACAGGCCCAGAGTTCTGATTGTAGCACCCATCTGTCGTTACACCTGAAAAAATTCCATGATGGCGGCCGTATTTAAGGTTTGTTAGCCGTTCTATAAAAGCGTATCCCGGATGGGGCGGCCGAAGTTCCTGAGGGCGCGTTCGCAAACATTATTACGGCGCAGGCTCTCCCTTCGACGGTTGACATGAGAGCGGTGGTAACTGGGGCAGCGGGATTCATCGGCAGCACGCTCACCGACCTCCTCCTGGAGCAGGGGCACGAGGTGGTGGCCGTGGACAACTTCGACGATTACTATTCGGGCAAGATGCGCTTCCTCAGCTGCCATCTGGAGAACCCCTCCTTCCGTCTGCTGGAGACGGACATCCTGGACCTGGACGCCCTCCGGCAGAGCTTCGAGGATGCCGACGTGGTCTTCCACCTGGCCGCCCAGGCCGGGGTGCGCATCTCCGTGAAGGACCCCATGCGGTCCCACCACGCCAACACCACCGGCACGCTGAACGTCCTGCTGGCCGCGCGGGACGAGGGGGTGAAAAGGGTGATCAGCTCCTCGTCCTCCTCCGTTTACGGCAACGCGGTGAGGCTTCCGGCCAGAGAGGCCGACCCGACCGTTCCGGTATCCCCTTACGCAGCCAGCAAGCTGGCCGCGGAGTACTACTGCTCACTTTTCTACAAGCTCTACGGGCTGGAGTCCGTCTCCCTGCGCTACTTCACCGTGTACGGCCCTCGTCAACGCCCGGACATGGCCATCCGGATCTTCACCGACCGGGCCCTGGACGGGAAGCGGCCGCAGATATTCGGGGATGGGGAGCAGACCAGGGACTTCACCTTCATAACCGACGTGGTGGACGCCATACGCCGCTGCGCCGACTGCCCCGATCCGCGGGGCGAGCCGCTCAACGTCTGCAGCGGCTCGACGGTCAGCGTGAACCAGGTGGTGAGCTCGATACTGAAGGCTGTGGGGCGCGAGGACCTGGAGCCGGAATACCTTCCATCGCAGCCGGGGGACGTGGACCACACCTGGGGCGACAACAGCAAGGCGAGGGAGCTGCTGGGATGGCGCCCCAAGGTGAGGATCGACGAGGGCGTTAAGCGCTTCGTCGAGTGGTACCGCGAGTTCGGAAGGGTCTAGACCGCCACGTAAACCACGCTGCGGCCCTTCTGCTCGGCGCGGATGGCCCCCTTCTCCACCAGCTCCAGCAGCCTCTGGGAGAGCTCCTCCTCATCCATGGGCACCTGCTTAAGCAGCTCGTGGAAGGTGCGGCCCTCCCTGAGCTCGGCCATCAGCCCCTCGCGGGCCCGCTCGGCCATGAGCTTGGCCTCGGCCGCGGCCACCTCCTCCTGCCTCTCGGCGATTATGGAGTCCAGGTAGGCCGACAGGCGCTCCTGCGCGGCGGCCTTGAACTCGCCTGCATCCCTCTCCAGCAGGCCGCTGAGCTCCATGGGGTCCATGTTCAGGTCCCTGAGCTTGACCAGCCTCTGCCGGTAGCCGGCGGCGGCCTGCCCGTCCATCGCGCCCAGGGTGGGGATGTAGCGGACCTCCAGCCCCTTCAGGGCGACGTGCAGTTCCTCCAGCCTGGTGGCGAGCTCGGCCTCGTTGAGGACCTCGATCTCGAACCCGGGGATCCCGGGGACCTTTCTGAAACCATTGCCTACGAGGACCGCCTCGACCTGTGCGGGAGAGCTGCCGTCGCTGGAGTATATGACCCTGATGTACGCCTTCATGCCGATCGGGAGAAAATATTCAGGCTGGGCTATAAAGTTTGGTATGGAGCGGGTGATTACAACCTATTTATTCGGCCTAGGGCATGGGGAAGGACGTGAACAGGGAGGTCGAGTTCGCCATGAACCTCTTCCGGGAGTACTACCGGAGGTCCCCGCCGCCGGCCCCGGCCGACCTGCGGGAGCGGGAGTTCGGGTTCATGTTCTTCGACCGGGACTTCGTGCGCCGGCACACCGGCTTCCTGGAGGAGAACGACCTACGGAGGTTCCTGCTGAACCACGTGCCCTCGCACGCCTACTTCTCCTCGGCCCTGTACGAAAGGCCGTCCGCGCCGACCATGGACCTCAAGGGCTGGAAGGGCGCGGACCTCATCTTCGACCTGGACGCCGACCATATCCGGGGGGCGGAGGGGCTCTCCTACGAGGACATGCTGGTCCTGGTGAAGAAGGAGGCCGTGTCCCTGGTGGACCGCTTCATCTTCGGGGAGTTCGGCTTCGACGAGCGCCATGTGCGCATCTCCTTCTCCGGGGGGCGGGGGTACCACATTCATGTCAGCGACCCCAGGCTGCGCCGCCTGGGGTCCCATGAGCGGGGGGAGATCATCGACTTCGTCACCGGCACCGACCTGGACCTGGAGAGCGTGTTCCCGTCCACCGCCAGCATGAGGAAGGACTTCAAGGACAAGGTGAAGGTGGAGCGGGCCTACCGCGTCCCGGGGAGGGACCAGGGGGGCTGGAGGCGCTTCGGGCGGCAGGTCCTGGAGAAGGTGGCCAGGGACGTGGAGGCCATGAGCGACCAGGGGCTGCGGGAGCGCTATCCCGTCCTGCAGAAGGCCAAGGAGGCCACCCTGGCGGACATGAGGCGGGCCCTGCACGGGCGGAGGGGGGAGTCCACCGGCCTGGAGCTCATGCTGCGGGACGACAGCCTGGAGTACTTCACCTCCGACCGGGTCAAGGAGCTGTTCATGCAGATGGTCCTGCAATCCCTGAAGGAGCGCATGGCCGGGCAGATAGACGAGCCGGTCACCAGGGACGTGAAGCGGCTGATACGTCTGCCGGGCTCCCTGCACGGGAAGACCGGGCTGAAGGTGGTCAACATGACCAGGGACGGTATGGACGACTTCGATCCCCTGCGGGACGCGGTCCCCGAGGTCTTCCCGGACACCCCGGTGAAGGTGCTGTTGAAGGACCCTTTGGACATCCATGTCAAGGACTTCCGGGTGAGGGGGGAGGGGGCGATGGAGGTGCCCGCGTACGCGGCCCTGTTCCTGGTCCTGAGGCGTTGGGCCTGTTTAGCATGAGGCGAGGACATCAGGAAACTTTATTAGGTGGCCAGTGAATTATTTGCGGGACCCCATGAAATATGACGTCGGAAAGTTGGAGGGAGGATACCGCCTCTTCTATATTCAAAGGACCAAGAGATACCTGTTCCTGGCCCAGGCCGCCATAATCCTGTTCTTCGCCGGCTACCTGGTCTACGCGGGGGGAGGGGTGAGCCTGAAGCCCTTCTTCCTGAGCATCAACTCCTTCATCTACTTCGTCCTGATAATGGTGCTGGTCGTGATGCTGGAGACCTTCATCTTCACCATCCTCGAGCTGCGCTTCATGCGCAGCACCAGCGCCAAGTTCATCGTCACCCGGCGCTCAACCAACAACGCCATCATCTGGGTCGTGGTCTCGGTTTTGGTCCTCCTGGTGCTCTGGTCCCCCATCCTGCCGCAGATGCAGGACATGAACATGGGGGAGGACGGGTCCCTGGTGGCCACCTCGGAGACCGAGCCGGCCATCGCCACATTGTTCAACTCCGACGCCCTGGGGCTGACCGAGGTCAACGAGATGAGGATCGTGTCCGATGGCCTGGCCGAGGTCTTCATTGTCACGCAGGAGAACTACGACCTGTTCAAGGACTCCGGCAAGGCCCTGCTGGGCGCCTATCGCATCAACCAGGACTTCCTGGCGGACCCTGACATAGTGGCGGAGTTCCCCAGCCTCAAGCACACCCGCCTCTACATCCTGGCCTACAGCGCGGACGGGACCGAGGTCGAGCTGCAGTATTCCGCGTCGAAGAACGTGTCCAACGTCCTCATGAATTACCTGCCGCCGATCATGGCCACGTACCTGGTGGTGAACGCCTTCTGGGCCTTCTACATGTACAACGCGAACAAGCGCTATGTCCAGGGCATCTACCGGTGAAGGGCGCAGCAGGTCCTGCGCTCCTGCACCGTCCATCCCTTCCCCCTGAACAGTTCGACCGCCTGCGGTGATGGATTGGCTATGCCCATCGCCCCTGCCTCGATCGCCGCCACCTCCACTTCCGGGCGTCCGCGCGGGCGCATGCAGCCCAAGAGCACCGGCCTGTCACCGCGAACGCCCTCCTGCACCGCCCTCAGCAGCCGGCCTTCCCAATCGGGCACCTTCTCGCCCAGCAATGACAGCAATATTATGCATGGAACATTCTCGCCGCAGGCCTCGCGCACGGCCTCCAGCTCCTTCTCCTCCCTGCCCGCCCCCAGCAGCACGTGCGGGGCCACCCTCCCCGGGGCGGCCCGGACCAGGTGGCGGAAGGAGGCCAGGTTGTCCTCCGGCCCCCGGTCCAGATGCATTCGTTCAAGCAGGACGCCCTCGTCCAGCACCAGGTCGAAGGATATGCGGTCGGCGCCGGAGGCGGCGATGGCCTGCGCCTCCTCCTCGTCCACCATCCCGGGGTGCAGGTTCACCAGCAGGGAGGTTCGATTCTTGATCTCCCGCACCGCCTGCAGAAACGGCAGCAGCGGCACCCGGCCCCGGCGGTCGCAGCCCCCGCTGAGCAGGAGGCCGGTTCCGCCCTCCGAATGGATACGATGAGCCAGGGAGATCAGCTCATCCGGGCTGACGGCCGGCGTCATCCCCTTGAGGTACTTCCCGCGACAGTGCTCGCAGAGCAGCTCGCAGCGGTCCCCGGTAACCGAAATGGACGGGAAGGCCCTCCCGGGGTGGTAGAATGAAATGGCACGCATGGTCAGCGATCGGTTTAGAAATTTAAAGGGATTGTTTCCCTACTGCTTTGCAACCCAAATTTTAATAAATTTGTGGCGTACCAAAAAGATAAAAGTGACTGTGCTGGGCCAGTCACAATATTTTTCAACGCAGCCTAGCTATTTAAAACATGGAAAAAATATAATGTTCATCAAATGCTGGTAACAATTTTAATCATTTCGATAATGATAGACAAGTTATTTAATAACGGCAATTGGGTCACTTTATTGGGGGAGCGGTTCGAGGAGGTTTGATGCATGGGTATTTTGTCAAGAATTATTGCATTACTCATAATTATGGTGTGTGTGACACCGTTTTTCACCATGAATGTGATGGCAGAGGGGGACAATTATGCATACGTGATTGGAGGAGATTGGCACTATGGTGATCGGGTGATTGTCGGGTTTGAAAAAACAAGTTCATCGTCTTTAGTTGCGAAGTTCTTTGACCCGAACGATGAGTTTTATTGTTCCTATACCTTTCCGAAAACGGTTGGGACAAGAACCATTCATTTTAACAGTGCCACACCGGGGGTTTGGAAAATGGAAGTATATCTCGGTGGTGTCCTTCAGAGCTATCAGACCGATTTTTTTAATTTGAATTATTATGTAATATCACAGGGCAACTATCAGACAGATATCGACCAGACATTGACCTCATATATCCGAATGACTGATTATGATGCAGTTCCTGGGCACATCGCGGTTGGATATAGTGTTGATTTGGAAGAGTATCGTGATGATCCCTCTATAAACGCTCCAGATACTTTGCATGCGCACATCAATATGAGATCAGAGGATCTTCCTTCCGAACCATACAGCTACACTGACAAACCGGTAAAATTTGATCTTCACATTGAAAAGATGGCAAACTGGCAAACAAGCACCTATGTCGGACACTCAACGACTTATTCATCAAACATTCAGAATTGCGGGATTGATATGTTGACCTATGCTTGGGATGTAGGTTCCGAGGATAGAACTATGAAACCAGATTCTCAAAATGTCAATTGGGGGGCAGTGGGAATGTCTGCATCATATGGTGGACTTAGCTCGTTAGCAGTTACTGCAATTACCGGCGGTGCGATTGCGTTCCCAGTATTGGCTGGTGCTGGTGCATCGGCCATCAGTGAATTATACAACCAGTTGACCGCCTCATATACCCCAGATGATGCACCCATCTATACGACAGATGTGTCTTCATCATATCGATGGGTCGATAATGTTGTATCATCAAGAACCTCATCTGCCATGAATGGGGCGACTATATATCTGGATAATTCCGGAGGTGGTGATTTCATGTTTAAGATTTGGATAGAAACCGAATATATTCACCGTTTGGCGAGAGATAGGACGTATACTCTTAATCCAATAATTATTGTAATTGATGCATATTAATTTGAAGGATGGAGAACGGTATGAAAAAGATTGAGATTCGAAATTTAATTATTGCATTTGCGGCCATTATTGGAATTGTTGCTTTAGGAATCCTGACTGGAGAATGGTATTTGAACTCGCTTCTGATCGGGGGGTTCGTCGCTCTGGTCTTCGTCGTTTTATGCAAATCGCATAGAAAATGATTTGCAGGATTTATTAACAACTCAGTTGATTAGATTTTAATCGGCATGCCCCGCACACCTTGTTTAATTCACGATGAGACCGTCACCGTTTAACTATCCTCCCGCAGGTGTCGAGCTAGGCGCAATGGTCGCAACTGTCGGTATGGTGTTACACCCTTGAGGAGAAGGTCATGGCTGTTATCTCCGTGAGGCCGAGCATCAGAAGCACATCGTCATGATGTAGAAGGCGGCCGCGGTGATCTCAGCCATCCAGACGCGGACAAATGCGATGACCATGCGGGATTGGCACTCGGTGGAGGTGTTCATGCCGGAGCCCCCTCGGACCCTTTCCCGTCGTCAAGACCGTTTCCGGCCCCCTCGATAACCCCGTTCCGTACCTTCGCCAGGGTTTCTAGGCGGCGGATGTACCTTTCCCGTTCTTCCAGTTCCCGGACGGACCAAAAGCTTTATTGGGTGAACCCCGTTCAACGCCCGAGGCAACTCCTATGAAAGCTTTTCAGGCAATCGGCTCCTACAACGCAAGCAGAGGAAGCTACCGCAAGATCAACCAGAACTTCAAGGTACAGGTGGCCGCGGCCGACGAGAACGAGGCCCGCGAGAAGGTGCTGTCCGACCTGGGCAGCAAGCACCGCATCAAGCGCGTGGACGTTAACTTCGCTGAGATAAAGGCCATAGAGGCCGCCGAGGTCACCGACCCGGTGGTAAAGTACCAGATCGGTGAGAAGTGATGAACGAGCAGGAGATGCGCCAGGCCATGGGCGCCATGGAGGCCTACAAGGCCCAGCTGGAGGCCATCAACGAGCAGGGGCAGCTCCTGCAGATGTCCCTGGAGGACTATTCCCGGGCCAAGGACACCCTGGAGGCCGTGGCCAAGTCCAAGGACGGCGACGAGGTCCTGATGCCCGTGGGCGGCAGCGCTTACGTATACGCTAACGTCCGCCGCAGCGACCGCGTGCTGGTGGGCGTGGGCAGCGGAGTGTCCATGGACCGGCCCACCGAGGAGGCCATCGCCACCGTGGAGGCCCGCATCGGCGAGCTCATGGACGCCATGAAGAAGGTCAGCGAGAGCCGCACCGTGCTGGAGTCCAAGATGCAGCAGCTCTCCCAGATGGTCCAGCAGGAATACCAGAGGATGCAGGGCCGCCAGTGATTGGTCCATGTTCGATTCCCTGAAGAAGATACTGGGTCTGAAGAAGAAGGAGATCGAGCCCTCCGCCAAGGTGGAGGAGGTGGTCGGGGATTCCGGCAAGAAGATCTCCGAGAAGGACCTGGACGAGCTGCTCTGGGAATTGGAGCTGGTCCTGCTGGAGTCCGACGTGGCCCTCCCGATAGTGGAGGAGATCAAGGCCTCTGTACGCCAGGACCTTCTGGGAAAGCGCGTGGACCGCTCGTACCGCGTGGAGGACGCCATAGAGATGGCCCTGAAGAACGCGGTGCGCGCTGTTCTGAAGGGCAGCGAGTTCGATTTTGATTCTTACGTCACCGGCCACGAGAAGCCGGTGGTCATCATGTTCCTGGGCATCAACGGCACGGGGAAGACCACGGCCATCGCCAAGATCACCAACCGCCTGCAGCGCATGGGGCTGAGCGTGGTGCTCTCGGCCTCGGACACCTTCCGGGCCGGGGCCATAGAGCAGATCACCATACACGGGGACAACCTGGGCAGCAAGGTCATTAAGCATCAGGCCGGGGGCGATCCGGCGGCCGTCGCCTACGACGCCCTGGAGCACGCCAAGGCCCGCAAGCGCGATGTCGTGCTGGTGGACACCGCCGGGCGCATGCAGACCAACGCCAACCTCATGGACGAGATGAAGAAGATCAAGCGCGTGGTCAAGCCGCACCTGACCGTCTTCGTCGGAGATTCGCTGGCCGGCAACGACGCCATCGAGCAGGCCCGCACCTTCGAGAAGGAGATCGGCATCGACGCGGTCATACTGACCAAGATAGACGCGGACGCCAAGGGCGGGGCCGCGCTGTCCATCGCCCATTCCATCAAGAAGCCCATCGCCTTCCTTTCCACCGGGCAGGGCTACGAGGACATCATCAAGTTCGACAGCCAGTGGATGGTGGACCGGCTGTTCAACGAGAAGAAGGAGTAAGGGGTTTTTCAGGCCTGGAACTGGCTGCCGCAGCACAGTCCGGCCAGCACCACCGCGAACACCTTGGCGTCGTCCACCAGGTTGTCCACCACGCAGTACTCGTTGGGGGTGTGCGCCAGCTCGTCGATGGTCTGCCAGACGTAGGCGTTCATGCCGGCCAGCCGGAAGAAGTTGGCGCAGGTCCCGCCGCCGATGCCCACCGGCTTGGGTTCCACCCCCCGCACCTTCTGCACCGCCCAGCGCAGGGCCTTCATGCCCTCGCCCTCCAGGTCGGACGGGGGACCGCTGCGGGTCAGCTGCACCGTTTCCATCTTGATCTTGGTGCCGGTCTTCTGCTCGAATATGTCCAGCACCGCGGTGATGTCGCTGCGCACCGCGTCCACTTCGTACGCGGGCAGGATGCGGCAGTCGAAGTAGAATATGTCCTCTCCGGGGATGGTGTTCACGTTGCCCACGGTCTGCAATCGTTTCGTGGGCTCGAAGGTGCTGCGGTCCGGATTGAACAACGCATCCCTGGCGTTGTACTTCCTGTGCAGGAAGTCCTGCAGGAAGGTGATGAGCTCGGAGCCTACGCGCATGGCGTTCAGCCCCAGGTCCGGGCGGGAGGCGTGGGTCTGCCTGCCGGTGACGGTGAACTTCAGCCAGAGGATGTGCTTCTCGGCGATCTCCACCTCGTCCCCGCGGGGCGTTCCATGGTCCGGCACGAACATGATGTCCCCGGGTTTGAAGACGCCCTCCTTCAGCAGGAACTGTATGCCCCTCTCGTTCCCGGCCTCCTCGTCGGCCACCAGGACCAGCCCCAGGCTGCGCTCGAACTCCACCCCCATGTTCATGAGGGTCTCCGCGGCGAACAGGCTGGCTATGAGCGCCTGCCCGTTGTCCTCCGTCCCCAGGCCGTACAGCTTGCCGTCCACCAGCCGGGGGGAGAACGGCGGGGTGTTCCAGGAGTTCAGGTCGCCCGGCGGAACGGTGTCCATGTGCGCCACCAGCCAGATGGTCTGGTCGGAGCGCCCCTTCTTCCGGGCCACGATGTTGGGCCTCAGGCGCAGTCGCACCCTCTCATCCAGGGCGTCGTACATCTCGACATCATCGAACTTGGAGTGGTCCAGGATGTCCCGCAGGTAGCGGGACCTCTCCAGCTCCCCGCTCCCTCCGCTCTCCGGGCCGATGGCCGGTATCCTAATCATCTCGCTCAGGGCCTCGACCATCTCGTCACGGTGGGACCCCACCTGGGCCAGCAGCTGTTCCAGACTGGGCATGGAAATCGACAATAATTGAGATTGCCCCTATAAAATGTATTGGGAAGCGGTTTAGACGCGGACCGCCATGGAAACGGCGTTCCCCCCGCCCAGGCACAGGGTGGCCAGGCCGGTCCGCTTGCCCCGGGACTTGAGCGCGTGGATCAGGGAGGTGAGCACCCTGGCGCCGGAGCATCCGATGGGGTGGCCGAGGGCGATGGCC
This sequence comes from Methanomassiliicoccales archaeon PtaB.Bin134, assembly GCA_002067045.1. The sequence goes on from MVPZ01000182.1 coordinate 17,533, forward strand.
CCCCCGTTCACGTTGAAGCGGTCCTCGGGGACCTCCAGGGCCGAGCGCACTGCCACCGAGGCGGTGGCGAAGGCCTCGTTGTGCTCGAACAGGTCGATGTCCCCGATGTCCATCTGCAGCCTGTCCAGCAGCTTGCGGGTGGCGGGAATGGGCGCCTCCATGATCCATTCCGGCTTGGTCCCTCCGGTGGAGTACCCCAGGATCTCGGCCAGGGGCTTGATGCCCCGGGCCTCGGCGAAGCTGCGGGAGCAGACCACCAGCGCGGAGGCCCCGTCGCTGAGCTGGGAGGAGTTGCCAGCGGTGACCATGCCGTCCTTGCGGAAGGAGGCGGGAAGCTTGGACAGCACCTCGATGGTGGTGTCCGGACGAATGCCCTCGTCCTTGTCGAAGGTGGTGTCCCCCTTCCTGCCCTTCATGACCACCGGGACGATCTCCCGGTCGAACCTTCCCTCGGTTTGGGCGGCCTGGGCCTTCATGTGCGACTGGTAGGCCATGAGGTCGGCCTGTTCCCGGGTGACGTTGAACCTCTCGGCCACGATCTCCGCGGTGATGCCCATGTGCATGTCGTTGAATATGTCCCAGAGGCCGTCGTGCACCATATGGTCCACGATCTTGTTGTCGTTCAGCCGGTAGCCGAAGCGGGCCTGTTTGAGCAGATAGGGAGCGGAGTTCATGTTCTCCATGCCCCCGGCCACGATGACCTCGTACTCCCCGGCCTTGATGGCGTTGGCGGCCATCATCACCGTCTTCATCCCTGAGCCGCAGACCTTGTTAACGGTGGTGGAGCCGATCTCCACCGGCAGCCCGGCCCCCACAGCCGCCTGCCTGGCCGGATTCTGGCCGAGGCCGGCCGACAGTACGTTGCCCATGAGGCATTCCTGCACGTCCGAGGGCTGGAGGCCGGAGCGTCGCACCGCCTCGGCGACGGCTATGGAGCCGAGCCGGGTGGCCGGCACGTCCTTGAGGGATCCGTTGAACTTGCCTATGGCGGTCCTGACCGCGCTGATGATGACTGCATCTTCCATGATGATCACTCCGCCATCTGGATGGGCGGGTTTCAGTTCTCATAGAACGAAGCCCTATAAATCGATGTCGATAGGGTCATACGACTCCTGCCGTTACAGGCCCATGCGCTTTAGCGGCTTTCCCAGATGCCGGCGGGCGCAGACCGGGGGCTCGTACCACCCGGGGACAATATGACGGGGAACCTCCTCCATGGCCGGGGGAGCCGAGGTCTTGGCGCTGCACCTTTTGCAGCGGAAGCCGCCGGCCGAGCCCTGCGATTTAGTGCCTCCGCCGCAGACCGGGCATCGCGGATTGGCCACCTTTCGCTCATCCGGGGCCAGCTCCAGCACCTGCAGCTTCTCCAGGTTGAGGGTCCTCGGCTCCGAGCGCAGCTCCCCGAAGGCCCGCAGCCGGTCCCCGGGCCTCAGGGACCTGACCACCTCCCTGAACTCCTTGGTGGGCTCGTAGGCCGCGCAGTCCAGCATGCCCTTGGGCGTTCTGACCTGAACTATCACATGCCCCCCCTCAATGGTCCGGGGGCGCCCAGCCACCACGCACTCGAAGTCGTAGGAGCGGTCCGGTTGGCCGGGAATCGCTCGGATAAGGTGGTCGTCGGTCCCCTGGTTGCTCAGGAACATGAGCCAGCTAGCCGGCGGTTCGGAGCGCAGGCTGAACACTGCGGACATCAGCTGCCGGGGGTCGTCCCCCCGGACCCCGAAGAGCACCGGGCAGGGGGTGTGCGGGGATATGGCCCTGCGGCCGGTGCGGTGGTCGAAGTTGTTGAAGGTGCTGGGGAAGTTCAGGTCCATGTCCCGGACCGAGGCGTCGTCCAGCTCCCGGGGTGTGCCCCAGCGCTCCCGCTGACGGTAGGTGATGATCTCGTACGTCCGGTCCATGGGCCTCCAGGCCATGGCCGCGGAGGCGCCGATGATCCCCCGTCCGCCCTCCCATCCGACCATGTCCGCGGAGATGCGCTGCAATTCCCGGAGAGTGTCCTCCTTCCGCACGATGCCCCGGACCGCCTCCCAGTACAGGCGCTGCGCGGGCTTGACCTGGCTGACCACCAGGCCTGGGCTGGCCCCCTCCCCCACCCGGGACCATCCGCCCACGACCTTCCCGGCCACCTCCAGCACCAGGTCCCGGTTCGCCTCCTCATACATCCTGCGGTAGCTGTAAACGGGTCGGCCGTCGATCTCCCCGATCATCTGGCATTCCCCCTTGCCCACCCCGAAGTTGAGGCAGAGGGCTCCATTGCCCCGGGTCTTCCAGGGAACAGCGGGGTTGAGGCGGACCAAACGGGGAAGCCCGATCAGATCGTACACCCCCAGGGCCTTCACCACTTCAGTGGCCAAGAAGGTGGTGCACATCGATTCCAGGGAATCCGTGTCGTCGAAGGCTACGAACATCTCGTTCCGGCGAGCGGATTGGGTATAGATGTAACTTTCACTGCGTGAAGTCTTGAATACCTGATTTTCGATTTCCCCTGCATGTCCAAGCCGGTGACCGTGGAATGGGGGTTGGAGATCTCCGCAGTTATGACCGTCTCTGCGGTGGTCCTGCTTCTGATCGGCCTTTCTGATGTGCTCGAATGGTGGTTCGACCTGGGCGGGTGGGGCTTCTATCTGGGAGCTGTCGGTATCCTGCTTCTGATTGTCGGGGTCATCTGGTTCGCCTCCATCCTGAACCGAATAAAACGCTTCAAGGTCCTCATGCTGGAGAAGAGCAAGGCGGCCTTCGTGCGTTCCCTGGACGATCTGGAGTACACCGCCTGGCGCCTTCCTTCCAAATATGATTCCATGGTCATGGAGAAGAAACGGGAGATGGGTGTTCGTTAGAGGGGGACCCCACCGTTTCCATTGGAGATGTTTTTCTTAGGACGAGGGTTGGCCGCTGTTCATTTTCATTCGATCGATGGTTATACTTGTGTTTTTACATATATATTAATTACAATAAAAATCGATTATCAATCATCATGATCAACAATCCTCTGCACTGGAAACGTTGCTCACCCCCGGAAGGGAAAAGATGCGGTCCATAACCTGTTCCAAGTCCTCAGACGCACAGCGGAAGATCACCTTCACCACCTCGGAGTATTCAACCCACTCAACGTAATGACGTTCATAGAGCCTGGACAGCTCCACTGCCGTCGCATCGGTGTTGTCAGCGGTGAAACGGACCACCACCGGAGGACGGAAGAACTCATCCACCGCCTTCAGCAGAGGATCCACCCCTTCGCCGGTGAGGGCGGAAATTATGATGGTGTGATCGGGGTCAAGCACGAGGTTGACCATGGACACGATATCTCCCAGTCCGTCAGGGTCCCTGTCGACCTTGTTCAGGGCCACAACCAACCCTCCATCCATGATGCCCTTTCCCAGAATGTCCCTCACTGCCAGAACCTTCGATCCAACCTCCTCTGGAGGCTCAGAGCAATCGACCACCAGGATGACCAGGTCCGCAGTGAAGACATCTTGGAGGGTGTTGCGGAAGGACTCCACCAGATAGTGGGGAAGGTCCTTCAGGAATCCCACAGTGTCGGTCAGAAGGACCTTGCTGGCCCCCATCCTGCGGGTGGTGGTGCCCAGGGTTGAGAACATCCTGTCGGCGACCAGCACCTCCTCTCCGGTGAGCCTTCTCATCAGCGATGACTTACCAGCGTTCGTGTAGCCAGCCAGGCAGACGGTCCTGAAGCCTTTGAACTTGCGCACTCCCCGGCGAAGGTCCCCATCCCTGGCCATCGAGCGCAACTCCTCCTCGATCTGGGCTATCCTCCTCCTGATTAGATTGTAATAGACGTCCACCGCGTACTCCCCGCCCCCCAGGAATCCCGGGTGCTCCCCCGCCTTGGCGCTGTGCACCCACTCCTTCATCAGCGGCACCTGGTATCTCAGCCTGGCCAGCTCCACCTGCAGCTTGGACTCCCGGCTCTCAGCCCTGCTGGTGAAAATGTCCAGGACCACACCGATGCGGTCCAGGCACTCCACCTTCAGTCCGTTCTCCAGGTGAAAGTGCTGCGACGGCTTCAGGTCCCCGTTAATCACCAGGACGTCCACCGGCGATTCCGCCAGCACCTCCTTAAGCCCCCCGTACCTGCCCTTGCCGATGAAGTAGGTCTGGTCCGGCCGGGAACGCCTCTGCACCACCTCGTACACGATATGGATGTCGGCCGATCGGCACAGCTCCTCCATCTCCGCCATGTTCCGATCAAGACCTATGAGCGCCCCCTTACGCATCCCGCCGACCTCGCACCGCTATCCCCTATTGCTCATTTACCTTATTTGGTCACAGACCTCCGGGGCGTTCCACACGAAACGAAGGGGTGGGGGACATTGCTGGAGCAAAGAAGGACAGGATCTCTTACTTCCTCCGGCAGCTATAAAAGTAAGGTTCTAGTAAATAGAAGCGCAATCCCCTTCTCTCGACCGGGTCGGGACCTGTTATTGACGCAGAGGGGCATCATGGAAACCAACATCTTCACCCAGCATCTGGACCGCAAGCAGATCTTCAAGAAGAACAACCGGGAGATCCTGCGCCCCTCCTACATTCCGGACGTGCTGCCCCATCGCCAGGAGGAGATCAACTCCCTGGCCTCGGTCCTGGTGACCGCCCTGAAGGGGGAACGCCCCAGCAACATCCTGATATTCGGCAAGACCGGGACCGGGAAGACCGCCTGCGTGAAGTTCATCGGCAACGAGATCAAGAAGGCCGACGGGGAAGACCACCGGGTGACCTTCATCTACATGAACTGCGAGGTGGTGGACACCCCCTACGGGGTGCTGCAGAACATCGGCAACCAGTTCGTGAAGGACTTCGACCAGCGCATACCCTTCACCGGCCTGAGCATAATGCAGGTGTACAACATGCTCAGGGACAAGCTTGACGAGCAGAGCCAGGTGATAGTGATCGCCCTGGACGAGATCGACAAGCTGGTGTACAAGAGCGGGGACGACGTGCTCTACCACCTGTCCAAGATAAACGACGACCTGAGGAACGCCCGCGTGTCCGTGATAGGCATATCCAACGATCTCCTGTTCACCGAGATGCTGGATCCCAGGGTGCGCAGCCGCATGGAGGGGGAGAAGATGGTCTTCCCGCCCTACAACGCCGACCAGCTCAAGGACATCCTGAGGCAGCGCTCCTCACTTGCCTTCGACGAGGGGGTGCTGGAGGAGGCGGTCATCCCGCTGTGCGCGGCCCTGGCCGCCCAGGAGCACGGGGACGCCCGGCGGGCCCTGGACCTTTTGCGCATAGCCGGCGAGATCGCCGAGCGGGAGAACGCGGAGAGGGTCCAGGAGCTGCACGTGCTGAAGGCCAAGAACAAGATGGAGCTGGATTGCGTGAGCGAGGCCATTCGAACTCTGCCGACGCAGTCCAAGCTGGTGCTGATGTGCATCGTGGCCAACGTGGAGAAGGGCACTGGCAGGCTGACCACCGGGGACGTTTATGAGACCTACAAGGAAACCTCCCGCATACTGGGGATGGGACCCCTGACGCAGAGGAGGATAACGGACCTCATCTCCGAGCTGGACATGCTGGGCATAATTCACGCCCGGGTGCGCTCCTTCGGGCGCGGCGGACGCACCAAGGAGATAGACCTCAGCGTGCCCATCGCCGAGACCAAGAAGGTCCTGGAGGAGGACGAGGTGTTCATCGGCCTCAAGCATTACAAGCAGAGGAACCAGACCACCCTGATGTGAGGTCACCGGCCCTTCCGCACCATCCCGATCAGCCTCTCCCGGACCGCCTTCCAGGGCCGGATGCCCCTGTCCTCCATGTAGTTGAAGGCCGCCCGGGAGGCCAGCAGGGCTCCCAGCAGGGTCGCCATGGTGACTATGAGCGCGATCTTGCTGTTGTTCGGCGCGTAATCGGGCAGCTCCGCGTTGACGTAGAGCCGGATCAGACCCAGCCACGGGATCTCCAGGGAGGCCTCCCCCCTTATCCACTCGTCCATCACCGGCTCGCGGCAATAGGCGGTGATCTGGTCATACTGGCAGATCCATTGCCCGTCCTCAAGGACCAGGTTGTTGTCGCCCATGGTGATCAGCCCGTCATGGACCAGGCCGTTCTGGTGGTAGTACTCCACCAGGGAGGTGAGGTTCAGGCGGAGGGTGGCCGAACGGTAGCCGACGTCGTATATCTCCACCACTCCGTCCAGGGCCCACCAGCGCCCCTGCTCCAGGCCCATGTTGCTCCATTTCTCCGAGGGCAGCTTCAGCAGCGACGGTATGTCGAAGGCGTCGCTGCTCACATTGTAATCCACATGGACCATGGCCCTATGGGCCAAGGGGGTTAGGGAGGACAGTCCGTACCGCTCGTAGACGATCACATCCCCATAATCCCCGAAGCTGCGATGCCCCTCGGAGAACGATTCCACGTAGGTGCTCACGCTGTTCCAGTTGGTGCTCTCGATCAGCACCAGGTCCCCGGTGTCGATTATGCCAAGGGCACTGACGGTCTCGCTGTGCTGCATGCTGTTGGAACGCACCACGTACAGCGGGGGCCACACCCCGCTGTAGGCCAGCAGGATCAGCTCGATGGCGATGACTCCTGCGGCTATCTGGAATAGTATGCGGTAGCGCCGCAGGAAGGCCAACAGCTCGCTGTCCTCGTCGAACAATGCTGTTTCATACGCAGCCTCCGCTATAGAAAAGATACGCCTATTTCCCCCGGCGCAGCCTCTCCCTGAGCGTGGCCCAGGGGTCGATGCCCCTCCGCTGCAGCACCAGGCCGGCGAGGTCTATGGCCAGGGGCACCACGATCAGCAGGGCCAGCAGCACCAGCAGGTTGGTCTTGCTGTTCTCCGGGGTGTTCGCCGGCATGTCCCCGTTCACCCAGAGCTTGACCAGCCCCAGCCAGGGCAGCTCCAGCTTGGCCTCGGCCACGATCCACTCGTCGCGGACCGGGTCGCGGCAGATGGAGACGCTGGGCGATTGGTCGTACACTCCCAGGTACCCGTCACTGGTCGGCTGCAGGTTGTGGTCGCCCATGGTTATGATGCCGTCGTGGGACAGCCCCTCCTGCGAATAGTGGGTGAGCAGGGAGGACAGGTCCACCCTCAGCAGGGCCGAGCGGTAGCCGACGTCGTAGACGTCCACCCATCCGCTCAGGTTCCACCATCGCCCCTCCTCCAGCCCGCCGTTGCCCCACTTGGACAGGGGAAGGGAGGCCAGCGAGGGCACGTCGAAGCTGTGCGCGGTCTGGTTGTACTCCAGCCGCATCATCGCCCTGTGGATGATGGGCGTGGCGTCCGGGTTGCCGTACCTCTCGTACACGATCACGTCCCCATAGTCCCCGAAGCTGCGATGCCCCTCGGAGAACGATTCCACGTAGGTCCTGACGCCCGTCCCGTCCGAGGAGCGGACCAGGACCAGGTCCCCGGTGTCTATGATGCCCAGCTTGCTGGTGGTGTCGCTGTGCTGCATGCTGGCCGACTCCACGACATAGACAGGGGGCCACATGCCGCTGTAGGCCAGGGTCCCCAGGAGCAGGATGGCCATGATCAGCAGGCCCCCCACCAGGACCTTGTTGCGTCCAATGAAACCCTTGACCTTTGCAGAAAGTTCGGACAACGGGGTAGCGAACCGCCTTCCGTGTAAATAATGCTGTTGAACAAGAGATTAATATCAAGGGGCGCAATCCCCGGACGATGAGCGACCGGCCCGACAACGACACCTACTTCATGCGCATGGCCGAGCTGGTGGCCAGCCGCTCCACCTGCCTACGGCGGCACGTGGGCGCGGTCATCGTCAAGGAGAAGCGGGTGCTGACCACCGGATACAATGGCGCCCCCCGGGGGCTCAGGCACTGCGAGGAGGTGGGCTGCGTCCGCCAGCAGAACAACGTGGCCTCCGGGACCAGGCACGAGCTGTGCCGCGGGGTGCACGCGGAACAGAACGCGGTCATACAGGGGGCGTACTTCGGGGTGAGCATAAAGGGGGCCACGGTCTACACCACCAACTTCCCCTGCGTGCTCTGCGCCAAGATCCTGCTCAACGCCGGGATCGAGGAGATAGTGTACCTAGACACGTACATCGACGAGCTCTCAAAAAGCATTTTGGACGAGGCGGGGATCAGGGTAAGGCAGTACTCCCCGCATTAAATATAATTATAATTATTATATATCATGAAACATGATAATATGCGCTTGCGATTCCTATGCTAATTTTTAGCATTGAAGGACTGGATGCGTTAGGAAAATTCCCCAGGATAATCAATTTTTTTTCTGGGTCGAGGCATTTTTTACATCGAACAGGGCGTAAATCAGCAAATGGTTTATATACTTTGATTAAATTCCCAGACTAACTTC
>MVPZ01000183.1 GCA_002067045.1 Methanomassiliicoccales archaeon PtaB.Bin134
GGGGCAGAAGTTCGAGGGCATGGGGCTGGGGCAGAGGATGGCCTACAAGCTGGCCTCGGGCGCCCCGCCCATCCGTCTAGGGAAGGGAGGCGTTGTGGTCACCGGCGGTGGCTCCAAGGGCTTCGCCGATCTGCCGGAGTACCCGCAGCTGGTGGCCAACGCCCAGAAGCACTTCGTGAGCCACGACCGCTCCGGGAAGCAGGTGGAAACGCCATTCATGGACGTCCTGGGGATGACGGAGACGCTGACCGCGCTCATCGACCGCCACGGGGTGATGGACAAGGTGCCGCACCCCCTGTCCGAGGCGTTCCTGCTGGATCCCATGACCTTCGAGCTGGTGGAGGAGGAGGGGCGGGAGGGCATACTGGGGATATTCAACCCCTTCACCACCTCCTGGCTGGAGGTGTTCTACCCCGGCGACATCATGACCTGGCATTCCTCGAAGGGCTTCTACGGCAAGGAGTTCGTGTACAAGCGCCGCCTGAGCGTGAAGGAGGGGTGGGACCTGCAGCGGGCCTGCGGAGGCACCCTGGAAGAGATGATGACCAAGCAGTAGCCACATCATTAAAAGCGCCGATGGCGTTCCCCATCCCATGTCCTCAACCGTAGAGCCGCTGCTGTTCGATCGAGCCCTTGAGACGGCCCCGAGCGCCGGCAACCCTGACGTTCTGGAACTGTCCCCGGCAGCCCTCGGGCAGCTCATGGAGGCCGCTCCGGCCGTGCAGGCGGAGCTGTCCTCCATCCCCATCGACGACCGGCTGCAGGTCATTGAGCACATGGCCAGACTCTGGAAGGACCGCCTGGACCGTGGTGATTACGATCGACTGAAGGAGGATATGTCCGCCTCCACCGGCTATTCCCCCGCGCTCATGGAGACCGAACTGTCCTTCGTGCCCGCGGTGCTCGGCGCGGCCAACATCCGCAAGAACCTGGAGGCCTCGGTGCAGGGGGGCGCCGAGGCCCTGCACCGCTTCGTGGAGATGGACGAGACGGAGATGTTCCGCCATGTGCCGGTCGGCCCGGTGCTCATCATCAGCTCCGGGAACTCCATCGTGCCCACGCTCATACCCACGGTGGTCTCCCTGGTGACCGGGAACCTGACCGTGCTCAAGCCCTCCATATCCAACTACCGGGGGGTGACCGAGGTCTTCAGGCTTCTGGCCGAGGTCCCGGACTCCAGGGCCGCCCGGGCCATGCGCTCCGCGCTGGCGGTCTCCTACTTCGGCCATGACTCCCCCGCCCTGAAGGCCGCACTGGAGGAGATGCCCCTGGGCATGGTGAACTTCTGGGGGGCGGAGCCGGCCCGCAGCATCGTGGCCGGGATGGTCGGGAAGAACGCCAACCATCCGCGCTTCTTCGTGAACGGGCCCTTCACCGGCATGGCCATAATCGAGGACGGCGTGGACCACCTGCAGGCCGCCGACGACCTGGCCCTGGACGTGGTGCTCTACGACCAGCAGCTGTGCTCCTCGCCCACCACCGCGGTGTTCATCGGCCCCTACGAGAGGGCCAGGGAATTCCTGAGGACGGCGGGGGAACGATTGGACGCCACGGGCATGGAGTTCCCCCTGTCCCCGGACCAGGACCGCACTTTCATACTGCAGGGCGCCCGGCGCTTCATCCAGACCGACGGGGGACTGGTGCTGTCGTCCAAGGTCCCGGAGAACCCCTGGACCCTGGTGCTGTCCAGGGAACGCAGCTCCCTGGAAGGCCTCCCGAGGCAGTTCCCCACCTTCAACCTCTTCGCCCGCCGGCGCTTCCTGGAGGTCGTGGCGGTCCCGGACGCAGGCAGGGCGATGGAGCTGCTCCGCTCGCTGCCGCGGCACCCGGCCTTCCGGGGCATCGACGGGGTGCAGAGCATCGGATTGGCGATCACCGACGCCTCCATGCCGGCGATCGTGGACGGCCTGGTGAGGGCCGGGGTGCATCGCATACTGCCCCTGGGGGACATGTTCATGCGCGGGGCGGTGGAACCCTACGACGGGGTGCCCATGACCTCCCTGTTCACCCGCATCGTCTACTGGAGGATGAGGAACGAGGGACTGGAGGGACAGCTTTGAGGGTGCTGGTCACCGGGGCCACCGGGTTCCTGGGAGGGCATCTGGTCAGCAAGATGGCCGGAGGGCCGCACGTTCCGGTGTGCGCCCATCGCCAGGGCAGCGACACCTCCAAGATAGATGCGCTGGGTCTGGAGAAGGCCGTCCTCGACCTCACCGATCCCGCATCGATGAGGAACGCGCTGCAGGGAGTGGACGCGGTGGTGCATCTGGCGGCCTACTACACCTTCACCGGAAGGAAGGAAATGTACGAGAAGGTCAACGTGAAGGGGACGGGGGACCTTCTGGAGGCGTGCAGGGAGGCGGGCGTGCGGCGCTTCATTTACTGCAGCAGCACCGAGGCCATGGGACCGATATCATCCCCGCCGGGAGACGAGGATTCCCCGCTCAACCCACAGTACGAGTATGGGAGGTCCAAGGCCAGGGCGGAGGAGCTGGTGAGAGCGTCCGGCCTGGATTGGACCATACTGCGCCCCTCGGGCATATACGGCCCGAGCAACGTGGACGACGTGGCCTATTACTTCATCACCTCCTTCAAGGGGTTCGCCTCCAAGTTCATAATCGGCTCGGGAAAGAACTACATCCAGTTCGTGCACGTGCAGGACGTGGTGCAGGCCTTCCTCAAGGCACTGGACGCCCCGGCATCGATTCACGGGACGTACATAATCACCCAGGCCAGGCCGTACACCTACGAGGAGGTGTACCGCGTCCTGGCCAGCATCTTCCAGCAGCCCGAGCCGCGCTGGCGCCTGCGCAAGGGCCTGGCCAAGCTGATGATGCTGCCCATAGAGTCCTTCAACGCCCTGATCGGCCGGGAGAACTTCCTGTACCGCCGGGAGACGGTGGAGAGCGTGACCAGCGACCGGGCCTTCAGCATCGAGCGGGCCCGCAGGGACCTGGGGTACGAACCGGAGTACGATCTGCCGGAGGGAATGGCCGAGACGGTGGCCTGGTATAGGGAGAACGGCCACCTGTGAGCAACGATTATATGCGCTATCGTTTTTTACCGTCCCGGTAATTGGATGGAGAAGACGCTTTACCGAACCCTGCTGAACTTGCTCAGGATCAGTTACACACTGCCCTTCGTCATGGCCTCGGTGACCGGGGCGGTGTTCGCCCTTACCGTCTGCGACGAATGGCTCATGGCGGCCCTGATACCGCTGGACGTCTTCTTCTTCGCCCTGTTCGCTAACCTCAGCAACGATTACTTCGATCACAAGAGCGGCACCGACGCCACCCGCTTCGACTTCATGACCTCGGAACGAAAGGAGGCCATCAAGGAGCTATATGATGAACGGGTGTACTGGGACGGTAACATCTTCGACAAGGGGGACGTCAGCGAGCGGACCGGGAGGATTGTTCTGGCGTTCATATTGGCCTTGGCCGTGCTCACCGCCATCCCCATCATAACGTACGGCGGCTGGCTGGTGATCGCCCTGGGGGCCATCGGCCTGTTCCTGGCCTACTTCTATACCGCCCCCCCGCTGAACCTTGGCGCCCGGGGGCTGGGAGAGCTGGACGTAGGGACCTCCTTCTTCATGATGTCCTTCTTCACCTACTACGTCATCAGGCCGGAGTGGTCCTGGCAGATGTTCCTCATCGGGCTTATCGTGGGAACGTCGGTGATGCTCATGCGCTTCGTGGACCAGATGTCCGGATACGAGGCGCACGTCAAGGGAGGGGAGAAGGACTGGTGCGTGCGCCTGGGCCTGGAGAGGGCGGTGGGCGCCGTCAGCGTCATTCTGCTGGCGATCCACGTCATGCACCTGGGGCTGGTCTACTTCCACCCTGTGTTCCTGATCCTGCTGCTCACGGTGCCCATGGGCCGGAAGCTGATGCAGGGCCTGCGCGACAGGGAGGACGACCTGCGCTTCATCAGGCCGGCGCCGCAGATCGTCAAGATGGTGATTTTCAGCGAGATGCTCATCGTCATTTCGTTGATAGTGCAAAACGCCCTGCCATGGACAGTATGGTAGAGGGGCTGCCCCTGGTGACCAGGGAGTATTCGCGCACCGCGTTGAACCCGCACTTTTTACAGGATTCGCCGCGCATCGGGCAGCCGTAATGCTTGCTGCGGTCGGGCATGACGAACTCCGAGGCCCAGTACGGACACCGGTCGGTGTAGTCCTCGATGAGCAGCTCCCTCAGGGCCTTCCTGGAGTTGAGGATGGGGAACCCCTCCTTCTTGAGCGCCATGACCTCCTCCACCGCCTTCCTCTTCTCCTCCAGGGTCAGGGTCTTCGATTCCGGCGGGGGGGTGAGGAAGTTTATCATCAGGCCGTTGATCCTCTTGCTGTCCTTCACGATCTGGGCCGTCTCCCTGATGAGGTGCTTGTTCTCTGGCATAACCACCATGTTGGCGAACACGTTGGGATGCTCCACCGCGTCCAGATTGGCCATGAGCTTGTCGAAGGTCCCCGGGCAGCGGATGGCGTCGTGCACCTCCCGGGGGCCGTCCAGGGATACCGAGACCACGTCGCTCTCCAGATAGAAGATGTTGGTGCCGTTGGTGGTGTATCCGGTGACGTAGTATCCGATCTCCCTGCCGGCCTTGATCAGGTCCAGCAGGTTCCGGTCCCCGTCGCTCCAATGGGTGGGCTCTCCGCCCTCGAAGAACAGCACCCGGGCCCCCCGGTCGAAGGAGGCCTTCATCTCCTGAACCGCGTCGTCGTAGGATATCTTATGAGGCGGGGGGATCAGCGGAAGGTTCTCGGCGATATGGCAGTGCTGACATTTCAAGTTGCACTGGTACGTGATTATCATGGTGTTCACCAGGGGCCTCTTGAACCCCAGCAGCCCCTTAAGGAACCACACGCCGTAGTAGGCCGTCTGTCCCGCAGACCTCATCAAGCCCATGTCCACCCCATCCCCGCCCGGATATTTCAATTGTGTCCGCCCGGCGGTCGTTCGGGCCTTGAGTTGGACGAATGGACCATCCCTGAAAAAAAATATCCCTGGGACAAGCATTAAATACTGGCCACCTGATTTTTTATTAACATTTTTCCAGGAGGACGAGACACTTGAGCTTTAAAATGGAAGTTATCGAGAAGATAGCCGCTTTGATGACCGCAGCCTTCGGACTGGTCGCCGCCTTGGCCTGGAATGCTGCGATAATTGAGCTTGTTGCCCAGTTCCTGGATACTGGCGATGCCCTGATGGGCTATGTGATATACGCGGTGATCGTGACCGTGATCGCTGTGCTGGCGACGATCATCATTGCCAGGACCGCCAACAAGGTCAAGGCGAAGGAAGAGGCCAAGGCCAAGAAGGAGTAGGCCTTTTCAAACCCCAAGAACAACCCTTTTCTTTCATTTTTTTATACCGCTCGGCCGATGGTCGCACCAAAATAATCATAATACGCCTTGATAATCTGGATGACGCAGAAGGAGGCGCATCACATGAAGGTAAAGGTCGGGATAAACGGTTATGGCACCATCGGCAAGAGGGTGGCTTGGGCTGTGAACAGGCAGGACGACATGGAGATCGTGGGAGTGACCAAGACCCGGCCTTCCTACGAGGCCTCCACCGCCCTGAGGGAGAACTGTCCGCTGTACGCCGCGCACGCGGAGGACCTGGACAACTTCGAGAGGGCCGGGTTCAAGGTGCAGGGCACCCTGGACGACCTGCTCAAGAAGGTGGACGTGATGGTGGACTGCACGCCCGGTGGCGTGGGCGAGAAGAACAAGGCCATATACGACCAGGCCGGGGTCAGGTCCATCTACCAGGGAGGGGAGTCCCACGAGCTTACCGGCATCTCCTTCAACGCCCTGGCCAACTACCATGAGGCCTGGGGAGCGAACGCGGTGAGGGTGGTCTCCTGCAACACCACGGGATTGGTGAGGACGCTGTTCCCGCTGCAGCAGGCCTTCGGCATCCAGAAGGTCTTCGCCTCCCTGGTGCGCCGCGGGGCCGATCCCGCGGACAAGAAGGGGGCGGCCCTGAACGCCATCGAGCCCTCGTTGAAGCTGCCGACCCACCACGGGCCGGACGTCAAGACGGTGATGCACGGGCTGGACATCCAGACCATGGCCGTGGTCACCCCCACCACCCT
>MVPZ01000184.1 GCA_002067045.1 Methanomassiliicoccales archaeon PtaB.Bin134
AGGGTCCACCAGGGCGATGGGCTGGGCGCCCATGGCCAGCACGTCTCTCACGATGCCGCCTATGCCCGTGGCCGCACCGCCGTACGGCTCGATGGCCGAGGGATGGTTGTGGCTCTCGACCCTGAGCGCGTACGCGTGCTCGTCATCGAAGGCCATCACCCCCGCGTCCCCCTTGGCCAGGACATCCGGGTGCTTTATACCGAAGATGTGTTCGCGCAGGAAGCACTTGGAGGATTTGTAGCAGCAGTGCTCGCTCCACGCCTGGGCGATGGACTGGAGCTCGACGTCAGTAGGCAGCCGCCCCCGGGCCTTGAAGTATGCCTTTACCGCATCCAGCTCCTCCAGGCTTAGGTTGAGCCCCATGGTCTTGGACATCTCCCGCAGCTCTTCAGGGGACGCCGAGAACAGGTCCACCTCGTACAGCGGGAAGGGCACGGCCCTTTTCCTGGTCAACTCCCTGCTGGCCATACCATCCCTCACTTCAACTGGACCCTAAAGGTCTGGATCACGGGGTTGGCCAGGAGCTTGCGGGACATCTCTTCGCAGACCGCCGCGGCCTCGGAGGCAGGGACGTCCAGGTCCATCTCGAAGACCTTGACCGTCCTGACGCTCCTGATGCCCTTGAAGCCAAGCAGCTCCAAGGCCTTCTTGGTGTTCTCGCCCTCAGGGTCCGCGACCCCATGCTTGAGCTCTATCCTGATCTCGGCCGTCACCATGGTCAGCACCGATTCCGAATTGAGGTCCAATACTTAACTATATGCTGGATGAGGGAAGAAAAAGTGGGGGACGGGCGCCCCCGTCCAGCATCCTCCGCGGTGCCTAAGGCAAGGCGGTTATGATGAGGCTCCAGTTCATCATGGCCATGAGCGGCAGGTCCTGGTCCGACGACGCGCATGAGGCGACCGCGTTCTGGAACACGATCCTCATGGGGTTCAGCTGCCGGGGCTGAGGCTCCAGGGCGATATCCGGGTCGTTCTGGATCACCAGGCGCATGCTGTCGAGGTTCCCGAAGAAGTACTCCTTGTACGCCGCCCGCTCCTCGTCTGTAGCCTGGTCTGCGGGTATCCAGTCGACGGTGTCGGCGGCGGTGACATCGACCGGCACCCAGCCGTACTCAGGCAGGAAGAACTCGGCCCAGAAGTGGGTACCGGTCCCTCCCCCGAAGGACTGGTAGCCTCCGCAGGAGCGTGCCGGTATACCCAGGGAGCGTAGCAGGGCGCAGTAGTACTGCGACTGGGCCCCGCAGTCCCCGTAGCGGTGCATGCGAACGTACTCCGACTCGCCGATGCCCAGCGCATCTATCGTGAGGTGCGGCGTGTAGCTGTAGGTGATGTTGCCGATCACGTAGTCGTACAGGAGCTTGGCCTGCAGGTAGGGATTGGTCTCGTTTCCCACCACCTGCTGGGCCTCGGCGGTTATCTCCGGCGTGATCCTGATGCTCTCCTGGGAGGTCGTGTACCTGATGTAGTCATCCGAGGTCCTGTTGTAATCGCCCAGTGACGAGGGGTCGACATCGAAGTGCTTCTGGTACACGGCGTAGGAGTAGGTCACGTCGATGGCAAGGTCCTCAGTGAGGTTCTCCAGAGGGACCTCCATGTATATCTGCCCCAGGTCGCCGTCCGTGGATATGGTCCTTACCCATTCCTCCGGTTCCGCGGAGACCACCGTTACATTGACCTGGCTGGCCGTCCCGATGGGGGCCGGGAGCCACACCGAGAGGGTGCCGGTGGAGGGCAGCTCGGAGCGGGGGATGGTCAGCGTGCCGTCCGCGATGTAGCTCCTGGGGCTGAAGTAGGTCCCGGAACGATCGGCATCAAGGTCCAGGACCTCGTCCATCATGCCCTTGAACATGTCCGGTTCATCCTTGTCCAGCCACTGGTGGAGCAGTGTCAGGTTGCGGAAGGCGATGTTCTCGGCAATTCCGCCGTAGTACAGCTCCACGCCGTCAGATGTGATCTTCTCGATGCTGGAGCTGTTGAGCCAGGAGCTGCGCTCGCTCTCCGGGACCCAAGTGAAGGTATCGGCAAGGAGCTCCTCCGCCTGCTCCCTGGTCAGACTGTACTCGAAAAGCACCCGGTCGCAGCGGAACTTCATGTTCTGCGCCTCTGAGGCAGCATCGTCGTTCCCGGACCTCAAGAAGCCCTGGTAAGAGCGTGCGAACAGGTCCGAGGCCGCGCCGTAGTTGGAGGCCTGGAACTCGACCATCCCGTTGTCGAATAGCTGCCTGGCCGTGAGATCAGGCCTTTCGGTGTTGATGGCCAGCACTGCGCCCATACCGGATATGAGTACCGCGGCGGCGATGACCATGGATACTGTGCGGGAGGAGTTTGAGGAGCTCATGGCATTGGGACCAAGGTCATTTTATTTCCAGGTTTGTGCCTGAATATCCTTTCCGATCACAGAGCCAGGCCGTATACGGGTATGGCCTGGGCGATGCCGGACAGGATGAAGTTCACCGCCACCGCCGCCAGGAGCAGGCCCATTATGCGGGAGAAGGCCATGGCCCCGGACTTGCCCATGAGGTTGTAGATCATGCCGGATTCCTTCAGGACAACGTAGGAGATGGCCACCGTGAGGATGATGGCCAGTCCAATAGCCAGGAAATAGAGGTAGGAGTCCGGGTAGGTCGAGTGTTCGGAGACCAAGATCATGACAGTGGTGATGGCGCCAGGGCCGGCGAACATAGGTATGCCCAGGGGCACGATGCCCACAGACTCCTGTTGCAGCGCCTCATCATGCTCCTCCTGCGTTATCTTGATCTTGGACTTCTGACCCTGCAGCATGGAGAAGGCGATGGAGAACAGCAGCACGCCCCCGGCGATCTTGAACGACGGGATGGTTATGCCGTACAGGGAGAATATCCACTGGCCGAACACCGCGAACGTGAACAGCACCACCAGGACGACGATGCAGGTCTTGGCGGCCACGCGCTGTCTCTGCGCCGGCGTGTAACCTTCGGTGACGGCGAAGAAGAAGGGGATGTTACCCAGGGGGTTGACGATGGCGAACACCGTGGCGAACGCCGAGATCGCGAACTCCGGTTGCATGCCCGCTAATCACCGTGCCAACGATTATAGCTGCTGGTCCCGGGCGGCCTTCCGAGCGAACACCAGGTATCCGGTGTGGCCGAGGTTCTCGTACGCGGGGCGCACCCCTCCGGGATGGACCTCCATGCGCCGCTGGATGTTCTCCACCGCCTCCACCTCCAGGTACCCATGCTCTCTGAGCCCCATCACCACACCCTCCACCTGGTTGGTGTTGGGGACGAAGGCGGAGAAGCATCCTCCGGGACGTAGGACGCGGTCGATGTTGTCCAGCGCCTGCCACGGGTCCGGCATGTCCAGCGCCACCGCGTCCACCGTCGTGCCCAGGTCCACGCTCTTCACGTCCCCTATCCTCAGGTCCCAGCAGGGGGCCAGTCCCGCCCGCTCGATGTTCCTTTTGGCACGGTGAGCGAACTCCTCCCTGACCTCCACGGAGATGACCTTGCCCGTGGGCATGACCGAGCTCAGCAGGGCCATCGTCAGCGCTCCAGAGCCCACCCCGGCCTCCAGCACCACATCTCCCGCCTTAAGCCCCAGGCGGAACACCACCGTGGCCGCGTCCTTGGGGGTGATTATCTGCGGGCCCCTCTCCAGCGACTCCATGAGCTGCACCACGGTGGCCTTGAAGGCGTGAAAGTCCTTTCCCGCGAGCCTTACCAGCGAACCGTCGCTCCTTCCGACGATCTTGCTGCCGTCGACGACCCCCAGGCCCTGCACCTTCATCATGTCCTTCTGGAGCTGAATCCAGAAACGCCGGTCCCTGTCGTCCAGGAGATATATCAGATCGCCTTCGGAGAGCATGATGCAACAGCATGGGGGACGG
>MVPZ01000185.1 GCA_002067045.1 Methanomassiliicoccales archaeon PtaB.Bin134
CAGCTTCCGGCCGGTGAGCTTCAGGAACACGTCCTCCAGGGTGCTGCCCTTGACCAGCAGCTCGTCGTAGGAGGCATGGGGCGAGGCCAGCAGATTGACCAGCTTGGCCAGGCTGCCCTTGTTCTCCAGCCGGACCCACAGGTCGCCGTCCTTCACCTCGCCGTCCATCCCTGCGGCCCGGACCGCCTCGCGGGCGGCCTCGTTGGCCGCCTTAACCACGCAGGTGCTCCCGGAACCATGGCGGTCGATTATCTCCCGGGGAGTGCCCATAGCTATGAAGACCCCGTCGTTCATTATGGCCACCCGGTCGGAGAGCACCTCGGCCTCCTCCATGTAGTGGGTGGTCAGGATGACCGTCTTGTTCTGGGACTTGAGCTTGCGGATGACCTCCCAGACCTCCCGGCGGGCCTTGGGGTCCAGGCCGGTGGTGGGCTCGTCCAGGAATATCAGCTCCGGGTCGTTGACCATGGATATGGCCACGCCGACCCTCTGCTTAAGCCCCCCGGACAGGTTCATGAACCAGGTGTCCCTCTTGTCCTGCAGCTGCACGGCCTCGATGAGCTCCTCGGCGCCCAGCCTCTTGTCGAAGAGCGCCCCGAAGTAGTCTATGTTCTCCCTCACCGTCAGGTAGTCGAAGGCGTTGAAGGCCTGCGGAAGCACTCCGATGCGCTTGCGTATCTCCCGCTGGTCCTTGTCGATATCATGGCCGAGGATGCGCACCTCCCCGGCGGTCTTGATCCTCAGGCACTCCATGATCTCCACCGAGGTGGTCTTGCCCGCGCCGTTCGGTCCCAGGATGGAGTATACCTCCCCGGCCTTCACATCCAGGTCGATGCCGTTCACCGCGCGGAGCTTGTCGTAGTCCTTGATCAGGCCACGGACCTCGATAACCGATTCTCCCATGGTTTCCCCCGGAACGGGGAAGAATTCCATATTTATATACTAGTCGAGGGAGGTGGGCGCAACCTGATATATCCGCCCAAGGCATTCCATACGCCCATGAGGGACCGCTATTCCCGTCAGCTTCCCATCCCGGATTTCGGAGAGCAGGGCCAGAGGAAGCTGGGCGATACCTGCGTGGCCGTGGTGGGCATCGGGGGATTGGGTTCCCCGGTATGTCAGTACCTGGCGGCCGCCGGCGTCGGCAAGCTCCTGCTCATCGACGATCAGAAGGCGGAGCCCTCCAACCTGAACCGGCAGGTGCTGCATTTCGAGGAGGACGCCCTGCTACCCCGCTACAAGGTGGAATCGGCGCGCATGAAGCTCAGGGCTATGAACTCGCAGATGGACATCGAGGCCCTGCCCATGAAGCTGGAGGAGGAGACCTCCTTCATCCTAAGGGAGGCGGACCTGGCCGTGGACTGCCTGGACAACCCCAAGGGGCGCTACCTCCTGAACCGCATATGCCTGGAGAGGCGCATCCCCCTGGTGCACGGGGCGGTGGAGGGGATGGAGGGGCACGTCCTCACCCTGTTGCCGGGGGGACCATGCCTGCGCTGCGCCTTCCCCGCGCTGGTAGCCAGGAAGGGGCCGGTGCCGGTGCTGGGGGCGGCGGCCGGGGTGATCGGTTCACTGCAGGCCATGGAGGCCATCAAGCTCATCACCGGCATCGGGGACCGGGTCCCGGGAAGGGGACTGTTCTTCGACATGCGCTCCGGCCAGCTGAACGAGGTGCTGTTCTCCCGCAACCCCTCGTGCCCGGACTGCGGTTCACTTGGCCCATAGGTCGATGGTCACCAGATAGGTGTCCTCCACCAGCCTGGTCTCCACCTTCAGCCCGGTGCGGTAGAACAGGTCCAGCATGCGCATGTTCTCCGCAAGCAGCTCGGCGGTGAACGCCCTAATCTTCCGGTCCCTGGCGATGCCTATCATCATGTCCATGAGCAGGGTGCCTATGCGCCGGTTCTGCCACTGGTCGCTGACGGCGAACGATATCTCCGCGGTGTTCGACTCCTTGTCCAGGTCGTACATGGCGAAGGCCACCATGGACCACACCCCCTCCTCGTTGACGAAGCCGGCGATGGTCATGCGCGTGTCGTAGTCGATGTTCACGATGCGCTGCAGCTCGCGATGGGGCATGCTGCGCTTCAGCCCCATGAAGCGGTTGTACACCGTGTCCCTGGAGAAGGAATAGAACATCTCCTTGAGCATCGGCTCGTCCGTGGGCTTGGCCGGCCGGAAGTACATCTCCGTGTCCGCCACCACCTTCACCACCTCGTACTGCTCCGGATACACGCCCACGTACCCGGCCTCCATCTGGTCCTGGTAGACGTAGTGCAGCGACTTGGCGTGCATGAGCAGCTCGGCGCGGAAACGCGGATGGGAGATGCCGATGAGCGCCAGGGCCCTCTCCATGATGCTCTTTCCCCGGAGATCGGCCACCCCGTACTCGGTGACCACGAACTGCACGTCCCCGCGGGTGGTGGTGACCCCTCCCCCGGAGGTCAGGGTGGGCACGATGCGCGAGACGGTGTTGTGCTGCGCGGTGGAGGGCATGGCGATGATGGCCTTCCCCCCCGGGGAGCGGGCCGCCCCCCGCATGAAGTCCGCCTGCCCGCCGATGCCCGAATAGAAACGATGGCCGATCTGGTCCGTGCACACCTGGCCGGTGAGGTCCACCTCCAGGGCGGAGTTGATGGCTATCATGCGGTCGTTGCGGGAGATGTTGCACGGGTCGTTCGTGTAGGAGGAGGGGTACATCTCGAACATCTCGTTCCCGTCGATGAAGTCGTACAGCCTCCTGGTGCCCATGCAGAAGGAGGCCACTATCTTCCCCTCGTGGAAGCCCTTGCGGGCGCCGGTGATGACCCCCTTCTCCACCAGGTCGATGATGCCGTCGGAGAACATCTCGGTGTGCACCCCCAGGTCCTTCTTGTCCTCCAGGAAGGCCAGTATGGCGTCGGGTATGCTGCCGTAGCCCACCTGGATGGTGGCGCCGTCCGGCACCAGGTCGGCCACGTTCTTGCCGATGCGCGGGGCCACCTTGCCGGAGTCGCCCTCCGCCACGTACTCCAGCAGGGGCTGGTCGTTCTCCACCAGGTGGTCGATCTCCCGGAGGTGCAGGCGGCTGTCCCCGCCCACCCGGGGCATGTTCGGGTTCACCTCGGCTATCACCACATCGGCGTGCATGGCCGCGGACATGGTTATGTCCACCGAGACGCCCAGGTTGCAATAGCCGTCCTGGTCCGGGGGGGCCACCTGGATCATGGCCACGTCCACCGGCTTCAGCCCGCTGGCGAACAGCCTCTCGATGTCGGAGAGGTTCACCGGGGTGTAGTCCGCCCTGCCCTCGTTCACCGCGGAGCGCACGTTGGGTCCGATGAAGAAGGCGTTCAGGCGGAACTGGTCCCGGAACTGGTCGTCCGCGTAGAAGGTCAGCCCCAGCGACAGGGTCTGGATGACCTCGCTGTCGATCATGGCGTAGGACTTGGCGAGGAGCGCCTTGACCAACGATTGCGGCTCGCCGCAGGCCGTGCCCAGGAAGACCGACCTCCCAGGGCCGATCTTGAGCACCGCCTCCTCCGCGCTGAGCAGCTTCGAGCGGTACTCCTCCCCCCAATCCGTCGCCATCGTTGTCGTATTAACAATGGCGCCATTAAAGGCTTCTGCGACGTTCGCGGGGTTCGACGCAAAATATCTTAGGGGGCGGGTCCATCAGGGGCGCGATGGCGTTCAGCATACTACTGATACTGCTGTTCCTGCTGCTGGTGGGCATCGGGGCCCTGGTGCTCCTGCTGGTGGTGGGCAGTCTGATAATGTTCCTCCCGGCCACCCTGGTGGCCCTCATAGTGCTCCTGTTGACCGGCAGCTGGACCCTGGCCGGCCTGGCCTTCCTGATCGTGGCCGTGCTCATGGTCCTCTTCAAATGAGGAAATCCTTATCTCCGTACTAGGGCATCTCGGTCAGGGTTTTCCACCATGGAACTGAGCAGCGTGGACAAGAAGAGGGTCATCAGCAAGGACGGCCGGGAACTGGGGATGTTGGCCGGGAGCACCATAGATACCTCCAAATGGACGGTGTTGAACATCATGGTCAATGTGCCCAAGGAGCCGGCCAAGGAGCTGGGGATCAAGAAGAAGCTATTCAAGCCGGTCATCATCAACGTGTCTACCGACCTCATCGCCGTTGTGGGCGATGTGATACAGCTTCGCCTGGACATGAAGGAGCTGGCCGAGAAGTTCTGAGCTCAGTCCGCTCCCATGAAGCGCGGGCGCCCGCACCTCCAGCATTTGGCCTCGCGGGAGATGTTCACAGCCCCGCACTCGCAGTTCCAGGTGCCCTTCATGTTGAAGGATTGGCACAGGGTGCATTTTCCCTTGGGGTCCTCGGGCCTCGCCTCAGCCATCGTTATTAATCTTGGACCGCAGGGTAGATAAGCGTATCGATGCGCCGTCCTTAACGGTCCACGCCCTGCCTGGAGAGCACTCCCCTCTGGTAGGGATGGCGCACGCACCTCATCTCAGTGACGTAGTCGGCCAGTTCCAGGAGCTCGGGCTGGGCGTAGCGTCCGGTGAGCAGCACCTCCACCCCCTGGGCGCGGGAGCGTACCGCCTCCGCCACCTCCCGAGCGTCCAGAAGACCGAACTTGACGGCCACGCAGACCTCGTCCAGCACCACGATGTCGTAGCCGCCGGAGCGCATGGCCTCTGAGGCCGCCCTCAGCCCTTCGGCGGCACTGTCCCGGTCCAGCTGGGTTATCTCCTGGGAATAGACCAGGCAGTCGTGCCCCGCGGGCACGACCGTCAATCCGTCCAGCCGGAGGAAGTTCTCCCCGTAGGTCCCCCCGGTCTTCATGAACTGCACGATGATCGAGCGCAGCCCGTGCCCGGCGGCCCTGGCGCACAGGCCCAGGGCGGCGGTTGTCTTCCCCTTGCCGTCCCCGGTGTAGACGTGGACCAGGCCCAGGTCGGAGCTCATCATACCAGCTTCTTAAGCAGCCAGGCCATGTTCCGGCCCAGGGTCCGCATGGTCTGCAGCCCCTCCTCGTCGGAGGCGATGTCCCCCGGCTTCAGGGCGGTGGCCACGTTCCAGTAGCTGCTGCCCGGGACTATCATCTGGCTGATCAGGAATAGCTTGTTTATCTCATCGAAGGTGTCCAGGGCCCCTGCCCTGCGGTTCACGGCCACGGCCGCGCCCACCTTGCGCCGGAACATGTCCCCGTTGGCCCTGCCCACGAAGAAGGCCCGGTCCACGAAGGCCTTGGTCTGCGCGGTCATGTTGCCGAAGTAGACCGGAGAACCGATGATGATCCCGTCGGCCTCCTTCATCAGCTGCACGTACTCGTTCAGGCGGTCGTCGGCCAGCACGCACCTCTCGTCCTTGTTGCGCCCGCAGCTGCCGCAGGCCCGGCAGGGCCTGAGGTCCTCCCGACAGATGTCGATCAGCTGGGTGTCGACCCCCTCCTTCCCGAGCTCGGCAAGCACGACCTCCAGGGCCTGGTGGGTGTTGCCATTGACCCTGGGGCTTCCGTTGAACGCCACGACCTTCATGGTTATCGGCCACCGAATGCTGCGGCCGGTATTATCGTTTTTCCTGGAAAGCGCCAATGTTAATCTATCATACCGTCGTTCCATGCGCGGTCGGGCATGAGCGCGCTTCTTGAAGGACTGATAGCCGGCTTCGGAATAGCCATACCCCTGGGTGCGGTCTCCATCCTCATAGTGAGCATCGCCCTGGAGAGGGGCTTCGGCCTGGGCTTCGTGGCCGGGGTGGGCGCGGCCACCGTGGACGCCCTGTGCGCCACCCTGGCCGTGTTCGCCGGCGCGGCGGTGGCCGCCCTGATCTCCCCCTA
>MVPZ01000186.1 GCA_002067045.1 Methanomassiliicoccales archaeon PtaB.Bin134
GGGGGGACCTTCATGGGGGACCTGCTGGTGTTCCTGGCCGGGGTGGCCTGGGCCTTCTACATAGTGTTCACCACCCGGGAGCTGAAGAAGGGCTATTCCCTGCTCTGCTTCACCAGCGCCATGATACTGCTGACCTCGGTGTTCGCCGTTCCCATCGGGGTCATCGGAACGCAGGACTGGTCAGTCGACGCGGGCGGCGTCGCCCTGGCCCTGTACACCGGGGTGTTCTGCACCACCATCGCTTTCCTGATGTACAACATCGGCCTGAAGGCACTGGGGGCCACCACCACCTCCATAATACTGCTGGTGGAGATGGTGTTCGGCCTGATATTCTCCGTACTCCTGCTGGGGGAACGCCCGGACCTTTGGACCGTGATCGGAGGGTCCATGATCCTGCTGGCGATCGCGGTGATCTCCTTCAAGGGCCTGGAACGCGCCCGGATGAGGAAGCGCCTAGGAGAAGTCCAGTAGCCTCTTGGCCTCGTCCATGCGGTCCACGGTCAGGGCCATCTCCTCCAGGGGCGTCCTGGAGGCCAGCATGAAGAGCGAGTTTATGTTGATCCCGCCCCTGGCCAGCTTCTTGGTTATCTTGGCCAGCTCCCCCGGCCGGTCGGCCATGGAGACCACGATGACCTCGTGCTCAGCGAACTCCATCTGCGCCGCCTTCAAGGCGCTGCGGGCGCTGCTGTCGTCGTCGGTGATAATGTGCACCCTGGGCCTTCCGCCGCCCACATCCGTGGCGATCCCCCGGATGTTGACCGCGTTATGGGCCAGGGCCTCCGTCACCCGGGAGACCTCCCCCGGGCGGTCCTGCACGTACACGTCGAACTGTTTGTAGGACATCCCTCTCTCATTGAAGCTGCGGGCAATTAATACTTTGTTAATTAACAACCTAGGATTTGATTTATAGCCCAATTCCATATCGATGGGTATGCCACCCGGCCCGAGGCCTTTCGCCGTCACGGTGAACTGGAACAGGGCGGACGACACCGTCGAGTGCGTCCGATCCCTCCTTCAGGGCAATCCAGGAACGGACGTGGTCCTGGTCGACAACGGGTCGGACGACGATTCCGTTAGGATGTTCAGGGCGAACTTCCCTGATCTGAGGATACTTGAGAACGATAGGAACATGGGTTATGCGAAGGCGATAAATTCAGGGATCAGGAGGGCCCTGGACGATGGGGCCACCCATGTCCTGGTGATTAACAATGACGCCATAGCCCGGCCCGGCATGGTGAACGAGCTCCTGAGGGCCATCAAGGACCATCCCGATGCCGGTGTGGTCGGTCCCAAGATATTCTATTACGGCACCGAGGTGATGTGGTTCAATGGCGGTCATTTCAACCATGTCCTGGGTTTCTCCACTCATCCTCTGATGGACCGCATGGACGATGGCGGGGAACAGGACAGGGAAGTGGATTTCATCACCGGCTGCGCAATGATGATCTCGGCGGAGGCCTTCTCCCAGATAGGGCTCTTCGATGAGGATTTCGAGATATACACCGAGGACCTGGACTTCTGCCTTCGGGCCCAGGATGCGGGGTTCACCACCTGGCTTGTCCCCAAGGCGGTGGCCGAGCACAAGGTCTCGCTGTCCACCGGAGTGGCCGGTTCAAATCTCATGACCCCGTACCGTTCGTATTACTATGGCCGCAACATGCTGCTCATGGTGTACAAGAGGAAGAGGGGGCTCAGTTTCATCACCTGCTTCCTCGGTCAGACCATCATTCTGATCCCCTATTACCTCATGTTGATGGGGGTGCAGGGGACAAGAAGGTCCTTCCGACAGTACATGAGAGGGTACTTCCACGCCCTAAAGGGCATGGTGGACGGGAGGAACTGAACCATGTCCGGTTGGGACCGGATCCGATCCTTCATGGCTCCTACGCCCACATTGCTGCGGTTCATGCTCCTGGGCTTGGTGGTCCGCCTGTTGCTGGCCCCCTGGACGTCATTCCCTTATGACACCTATCCATTCTATGGTGCGGCGGTGGGCACCCTGGCCGGCATCGGCCCCTACGGAAATGTGCTGTACACTTATCCCCCCTTGTTCTCGGTGATGATGTATCCGCTGTTCGCGTTACTATCCCTGTTCATGGACCCTGCCGAGTTCGGGGTCTTCCTCCCCTCAATGGTGGAGGTGTCGAGGGCCACCGGCATGCTGGTCCCGTTCGTCACATCTCCTCCCTTCAATCTGGTGATGAAGCTCCCCTTGATCATGGGCGACCTTCTGGTGGGGCTCACCCTCTTCAGGACGATGAACCGATGGTCGGGGAGGGAGGCCGGGGAAAGGGCCTTTCTGGTCTGGTTCTTGAACCCCCTGGTCATCTTCATCAGCTCGATTCACGGGCAGTTCGACGTTCTGGCAGCCTACTGTGCTCTGCTGGGGGTGTTGGCTTTCATGGACCGTCAATACCTCTTCAGTGGGGCGGTCTTGGGGATAGGGGTCCTCCTGAAGATATTTCCTGCCTACCTGGTCGTGGCCCTGAGCATAGCGCTCCTGCTGGACATGATCAAGGATATGCGGCAGGGCGAGATCCTGAGGGCCCTCCGTCCAAGCCTCCTATTCGTCGCCGGAGGGGTGCTGAGCCTGCTGTCCGTGCTTCCTTTCCTGATGGGCTCCAGTTCCTTCCTTGATTACATTTTCCGCCGCGGGACCTATTCATCAGTGGGCGGAATGAACATCTGGTTCGTCTCTCCTCTGTTCAGCAGCATGGGGGACGGGGGAGGGGGTGAGGCCGGCATACCGTTCGGGACCATACTGCTGATCGCGGGAATCGTGATAACGGTCACTGCTTCCCTCATCCTTCTCAGGAAGGGCCGGGAGCGGGGGCGGCTGCTCCTCACCTGCACCGCCACAATGGCCCTGGTGCTGGTGACCCAATCGATGACCAATCCTCAATACATGATCTGGCTGTTCCCTTTCCTAATACTGACATCGGCCGAGCAGCCGCGCATGGTCCGCAAGGTGTACGCCCTGACCCTGATCGGGCTCCTCTATCTGTTCAGCCTCCAATCCGGTTTCGTCTTCATCTATCCCCTGGCGCAATATGTGGGTTGGCCATCGGTCGAGTTCCTGAATGGAGGCATAGAGGCCTACTTCATAGGCACCGGTCTGCAGAGGGCCATGATCCTCAGCGCCCTGGGTGGGCTGGGGTGCGTGGTACTAATAACTATCTTGCAACCCATCCGATCAGACCTCATGGAGAACGCCTTGGAACGCCTACGAAAATGGAGGGGTCCTCATGCGCAATGACCTCGTGCTGATTGCAGCCATAGTTGCCATGCTGCTCTGCTCCTCCCTTATGATAGGAGTTGGCGAACGGCCCTCCCTCGAGCTTCGGGCGGCCGTGGCCGGGGATGAGGTGGTCATCGATTACTCCATGCCCTCCTCCACCCACGGCTACCGGGGGATGGTCGTTGCGGTTCCCATCTCACTCCATCGCCAGGATGACATCGCAGTGGTGACCACAGGGAGGGGGGGCCCCTTCAACAGCGATCCCGCGAAGGTGCAGGGATTGGTGGACCATCTGGAGGCTGAGCTTGAGAACATAGGTTCGGACCTTGGGGTGCTCAAGGTCCCCGAGAGGGATCTGATCAATTACATGGCCAAGGGGAACGGGACCATAGTGGTCTGCGGCTCCCTGGACCCGTCCCTTGCAGGTCCCATCGAGGACTGGGTGAGGGAAGGAGGGGTGCTCGTGGCCATTGGCCCCCTCTCCATACCATTCAATTGGCACGATGGCGGTCCTGGTATCAGGTACGAACCGCTAAGTTTCGATGAAACGGTCCTCGGGCAGGATGCTGGACTCGGATTGAGAACCGTCGCCCCGCCCATGGGAGTTGTCACGAAGGATGTGGATTCCCTGAACGGCACGGTCCTGGGCATCACCTATGCAGATCTCACCACCATGGCCAGGATCCCATTCGGCTGCGGGGCCATACTGGCCTGCGGGGGCCCCCTGCTCGAGCCGTTCCGGGCCAGCATGGAGGACGTGATGGCCTGGGACCTGGCCATATGTCTGTCCTTAGGGGCGCAATGGGCCCTTGACGGTCCCTTGCACCGTTACATCGATGTACCGTCCGGGGGATATCAGGGAAGGTTCACTGTTCCCGATAGCGACACTATCATGTCCATTGCCGCGTACAGTTTGAGCGACACCCAATACCTGTTCAGATGCCTGAGGATATCTTGATCACTTCTCTGGGATGGCGCTGCTGAAGGCGTTCCACAGGTAGGCCACTCCGAAACCAAGGAACATGGGCCAGGTCTGCACCGCGTACTGGTCCGAGAAGAACATGTAGAATATGTAGAAGTTGACCAGGTAGCCTGAGAAGCCAGTGAACACCATCTTCATTCCCATTATCATCTTGTCACGGCGGCCATGGGTCATCATGAACTTGTTGGCAACCACCAGGTAGGCCAATGCCAGAACGAAGGCCAGCACCGTGGAGGTCACGAAGTGGTCGTCGTATGCCACATCCAATGTGCCCATGAACACGAATGTGAAGGTCAGCCCCAGGACCAGGGCTGACAGGAAGCGCCCGAACATGTTGATGAAGAGGAAGTTCACCGCCACGGCGGCGGCCTTGCCCGCCAGCCCGCACTGCCTGAGTATGGACAGTATCACGCGAGAGGACAGCTTGGACTCCCCGCTGCGCCTCATGCTGAAGGGGAAGGCGACCTCCTCGACCCTGGTGTTCCTGGGCAGGTACTTGAGCAGGTCGAACAGGACCTTGAAGCCCTTCCTCTCGAAGCGATCCCCCGCCTCGGAGATGGTCCTCTGGCAGATGTCCGTACGTCCGCCGAAGAAGCCGCTCATGGTGTCCTCTGAGGTGGGCTGGCGCATCACCCTCAGGTAGGCCGCGGCCAGAGCATGGGCGCCCACCGAGGCCAGCTTCCGGCCGAGGCCCAGGCTGTTCTTGTCCTCCCTAACGCCCACGGCCAGGTCCGCGCCGCCCTTCAGGCGGGCATGCAGCTCGCGGACGTACTCCGGCGGGTGCTGGAAGTCCGCGTCCATGACCACGTAGTAAGGGGTGCTGACGTTCATCAGCCCCTCCATGATGCTGGCGGTGAGCCCGCGGTCGTTCGGATCGCGGTTGAGTAGCCTGACCCTGGCGTTGGTGGCTGAGAACTCCCCCACCTTCTGCTGGGTGCCGTCCCTGGAATTGTCGTCGGCCACCAGGACCGATATCCCCGGGTACAGCTCGGTGAGGGTAGCCAGCATGTGCTGGATGTTCCCACCCTCATTGTAGGTGGGCAAAACAACTGTTAGGTCCTCAAACAACGACACTGAGCATCCCAACTCTTAAAGTCAAGAATTATCAATTATATTTATAGATTGTCTAGAAAATGGGCCCTTGAGCATGGGGCAAGGCATCGTTCCTCGTCATTATATAATCGGAGTTTCTTCCATTCCCTGCCATGCTGACCATTTCCGCCGGGGTATGCGCCTACAACGAGGAGATGAACATCCTCCGATGCCTGCGCTCCCTCAGCTCCCAGAGGCTTGACGGAAAGGAGCTGATCGAGGTGCTGGTGGTTTCCAGCGGCAGCACGGACCGCACCGACGAGATCGTTCGGGAGTATTCGCGGGCGTCCGATCCCCGGGTGAGGTTGATCCGGCAGGAAAGGCGGGAGGGCAAGAACTCTGCGGTCAACGCGTTCATCGGGGAGGCAAAGGGGGAGGTGCTGTTCCTGGCCAACGCCGACAACGTGATGGAGGAGGACACCTTCGACCTCATGGCCCGTCATTTCATGGACCCGGCCACCGGGATGGTGGGAGGGCGTCCGGTGCCTGTGAACGACAGGGGCACGTTCATGGGCTTCGCCTCCCATATGCTGTGGGACATGCATCACCGTCTCTCCCTCATCCACCCCAAGGTGGGAGAGATCGTGGCCTTCCGCAACACTGGGCTGCGCATCCCGACCGGGATGGGCAGCGACGAGGACCTCATCCGCCGGGAGATGGAGTCCCAGGGGCTCAGTGTGCTCTACGAACCGTCGGCCATCATCCACAACCGGGGGCCTTCGACGCTTTCGGACTTCTTCGAGCAGCGAACCAGGGTGAACATAGGCGAGAGGTACATGAAGCGCTGGTTCGATTACGACATCCCCACCTGGGACAAGAGGTTCCTGATCAACGCCTGGCTCAGCTTCCTGAAGGACAACGCCGCCCATCCCCTGAAGATGGCCGGGGCCATGTCCATAGAGGCCTTCGCCAGGGCCTACGCCAGCCTGCACGTCCGACTGGACAAGGGGGACCGGGCCATATGGCAGGTGGTGGGCAGCACCAAGGACGTTCAGAACAGGAAATAGATGGGGAAAGGGTTTGGGGCGTCGGTCACCTCTTCCGGAACACCGCTATTCCGGCCAGGGCCACCAGCCCCACGGCCCCGACCATCATCGCGATGCCCACGGGGGAGAGCAGTTCGGACATGGCGTCCAAGCCCTCCACGGTCACCGTGCCCAGGGTGTCGGCGGGCAGGTACACCAGCATCTGCTGGACCTCCCCGTCATCGATCACCGTGTAGCAGGCCTCGTCCGGCTGTCCATAGAGCAGCTGCAGGGGGTCCGGCACGCAGCTCATGTCCCGGTCGTTGAGGCGGACCCGCAGACGGTCCTGGGACATGTCCATGGTGCCCGTCTCGGTGTGGATCAGCAGCAGGGCGCCCTGCCCGTTCTGGCCCTGGGCCTGCAGCTGGAACCTGTTCCTGATCACCTGCTGGACCTGGACCTGCAGCTCGCTGCGGTAGGAGACGGTATCGAAGATCCCGCCCTCCTGGCCGCCGACCAGGGAGACCTCCGCGGCCACCCGGCCGTTCTGTACCGCCTCCATCAGCACCTGCTCCATCCACTGGTGGCGGTGCTGGACCTGGGGCAGGAAACGGACCATGAGGTGCTCGGTGACGTTGCACGCGATCACCGTCCCGTCCACGGAGACCTCGAACGGGTCGTCAGAGGCCACCATCCCGCTGGAGACGCCATCGGATATCCGCAGCTGGTAGCTGAGGTTGCTGCTCTCGTTGAGCACCTTGCTCTCCACCACCATCATGTCCCCTGCCAATACCAGGGTCACGTTGGCGGGCTCGTCCACGAACAGGTGGAACATGCCCGTGGGGTTGTCATGCATCACCGCGGTGAGGTTGCCCTCTTCCATCACGACAATGGAGCCGCGGGCCTCCACGCTCTCAGGCACGAAACCCTCGATGAGTATGCTGGCTATCAGGACCCTCTCCCCCTCCGAGGTGAAGAGCCCGTAATCGGATATCTCCCCGGTGTCCTCGTTCAGGGTGTAGAACACGAACCCTCCCTGGCCGTATCCGTAGCTGTAGTTCATCTTGCCCATGAGGGACCGGTCCACGCCCTTCTGGTACATCTCGTCGCCATTGCCTTGGTCGGCGGGGTTCATGCCGCCGTCCTCGGACCAGGGGCCGTTCCCATGCCCGTTCCCGTTGCCGCTGTCGGCCAGCACTGGCGAGGCCAGCAGCACCAGGGACGAGAGGAGGAGCAGCCCCCCCAATGCAAGGCTCAAGGCCTTGGTCTTGTGCATATTGATCACCTGAATGCCCATCCCCGGGGAGTGGTCATTAGGGTTTTGGTACGCTCCTCGAACCGGCTGGTACGGGCATCGAACTCACATGAGCAGGCCGGAGTCCTGCAGCACCCCGGCGAACTCAGGCAGGATGTCCTTGATCCCGTTGATGACGAACTGTATGGATATGGCCATGACCAGCAGCCCCATGAGCCTGGTGACCACGTTGCGCCCTCCCTCCCCCAGGAAGCGGTCCACCCGCTCCGAGTTGATCATCATCTGGAAGGACACAAAGATGGTCACCCCGATCCCTATGTAGACACCGGCCAGGGACATGGCCCCCAGCAACGCTCCGGAATTGTCCAGGCGGTTCATGGCCTCGGAGACCAGGACCACCACGGTGACGATGGTGCCGGGGCCGCTGGTGAAGGGAATGGAGAGGGGGATCAGGGCAATGTCCCTGGAGCGCCCCTCGGCCTCCGTTCCGCTGTCCTTGGGGTTGAGCATGCCCACCGCTGTACTGAAGAGCAGTATGCCCCCGGCGATGCGGAAGGCCCCTATGCCGAAGCCGAATATCTGGAACACCAGCAGCCCGGTTATGGCGAAGAAGACCAGGATCATGAGGGAGTATCGAACGCTCTTGGTGGCCACCGCCCTCCTCTCCGCGGAGGTCTTCCCCTCGGTCAGGGCGATGAAGATCGCGGAGGTGGAGATGGGGTTGGATATGACGATGATGGAGATGATCGAGGCCACGATTATCTCCAGGCCAAGCACGATATCGCTCATCGCCCTTTCCATGGAACATCCTCAATAAACAATTTCTCCTGTTCGACGGTTGAACCACAACGAATTACTCCC
This sequence comes from Methanomassiliicoccales archaeon PtaB.Bin134, assembly GCA_002067045.1. The sequence goes on from MVPZ01000186.1 coordinate 8,394, forward strand.
TTCCGGGGAATAGCCCTCCCATGGAGCCATGGGAGTTGGCCCTCCGGACCGTCCTTCTGGGACTCAGCTTGATCATGACCATCGTGGCCTTTCAGGCCAGGCGCAGGTCTGGAAGGGGAAGGATGACCTGGGTGCTTCTGTCCTTCGTCGCGTTCACCGTCCTGTCCGCGGCCGCCCTCCTGGGGGAGATGTTGGGCGATCCATCATGGCAGCTCTCCAACAACCTGCTGGTGATACTGCTGCTGATCATCGGTGCGAACTACCTGGCGCTGCTCAGGGGGTGAGCTCGCGGCGGACCCCCTGGACCTGGAGAGCCGGAGGAGGATATTCGACCTCATCCGCTCCCGTCCAGGAACCTTCCTGAGGGAGATGGAGAGGGAGCTGGACATGCAGGTGGGCATGCTGTCCTATCACCTCAGGGTCCTGGTCGAGGCGGGCATGGTGCGCAGCGAGCCGGAGGGCAACCATGTGAGGTACTTCCCGGTGGAGGGCTTCATAATGGCCGACCGCCGGGCCATGGGATTCCTGCGCAACCGTTCCACCAGGGGGCTGCTCCTCCACCTCCTGGACCGGGGAGAGGTGGGCTTCTCCGAACTCCTGTCCCTGGCCGGGCTGTCCAAGTCCACCCTGTCCTATCATCTGAAGAGGATGTCCGCGGCCGGCCTGATCTCGGTGACCAGGGGGGAGGCCATGACCGTACGCCTCTCCGACCCGGAGAAGGTGGCCAACCTGCTCGTCTGGGTGCGCGAGGACGTGGAGAGGGACGCCGTCGACTCCCTCATTCAGGTTTGGGACCGGCTGAGCAAGGGCCATTGAGGTATACGTTCTCTCGAAAATCGTATTTTAATGGTCAAAATCACCAATATTATACGATTTTCAATAATTGAAATACGAATTACTGCAAAAAATGCACATAATGCGCACCAACGTGAAATAAGCTTTAAATCAAATCATGCTATGCATGTCAAATCATGGCAGACGATACCGTTTCCAGTCAACCCGCTGACGGCGGAGCCTCCCTTAAGAAGAAGGGGGGAAAGAAGAACATGATGATCATCGCCGCCGTGGTCGTGATCGTCGTGGCGCTTGTCGCAGTGGTTGTTTTGGGTGGTTTCCTCAACGAGGAGGAGTACGACAACGCCCTGGACAGGATCCAGAGCAAGGGCAAGATCGTGGTCGGGACCCAGGTCCCGTACCCGCCCTTCGAGAACATCAACGCTACCACTGACGAGCTCGAGGGCATAGACATCGAGATCATGGAGTATGTCGCCGCGGAGCTGGGCGTGACCGTCGACTGGCGCACCATGGACTTCGATCCCCTGTTCGCGGCCGTTCAGACCGGCCAGCTGGACTGCGCGATATCGTCCATAACCATCACCGCCGCCCGCGATGTGGTCAACGACTTCAGCATACCCTACTATGTGGCCAACCAGGCCGTGCTGGTCAAGAACTCCAGCACCATAGCCACCTTCGACGACCTGAACAACAGCGACCTGGCCACCCAGACCGGCACCACCGGTCAGTGGTGGGTGGAGGAGAACCTCAGCCCTGTGAGCCACGTCAACCTCGCTGACGTTCCGGCGACCGTCCTGGGCGTTGAGAACGGGCAGTACGACGCGTTCATCGTGGACACCCCTGTGGCCGACAAGTACTCCAGCGACACCAGCTACAACCTGAAGGTCGCGTTCGTCATCTACACCCTGGAGTCCTACGGCATACTCATCCCCGATGGCGAGCCGGAACTGAAGGCGGCCATAGACGCAGCCATCGACAAGATGGTCGCCGATGGCACCCTGGATGACATACTGAACAAGTGGCTGCTCTAAGCTGGCCACAAACCCCTTCCCTTAAACTTTCTATAAGTAAAAAGCAGGTGCCGCAACATGGCAATGACGATCGACTGGACAATCATACCTGACTACTTCGACGTCTTTATGAAGGGGTTGGAGACGACCCTGATCATATCGATCATCTCCATCGTGCTGGGCTTCGTCGGCGGGATACTGATCGGCATGTGCCGCATATCCAGGAACCCGCTGGTCTACGGCGCATCGACGGTTTACGTCGAGGCCTTCCGCGGCACGCCTCTTCTCATTCAGATATTCCTGGTCTACCTGGGCCTTCCCCAGATAGGCATCTACATAGACAGCCCCCTGGTGGCCGGCCTTATCGCCCTCTCCCTGAACAGCGCCGCGTACCAGTCCGAGATATTCAGGGGCGGGGTGCAATCCATCTCCATCGGGCAGATAGAGGCCGCGCGTTCGTTGGGAATGACCTACAACCAGGCGCTGTTCAGCGTGGTGATCCCTCAGGCCATTCGCAACGCCATGCCTCCCTATACGAACGAGTTCATCACCATGATCAAGGACTCGTCACTGGTCATGACCATAGGCGTCCTGGAGCTCACCCTGAGGGGCAAGCTCATCAGCGCCACCACCGGACAGTCCATACCCGTCCTTCTCTTCGTCGCGGTGCTTTACTTCGTCCTCACCTTCAGCACCTCGCGAATCATGAGGTATGTGGAGAGGCGTTTCGCCATCCCGGGCATGATGGGGAGTGATTCCAAATGACCGAGCCGATACTGGAGATAGTTGACCTCAAGAAGTCCTTCGGCGACAACCACGTCCTGAAGGGCATCTCCCTGAAGGTGATGCCCAAGGAGGTCGTCACCATCATCGGCCCCAGCGGCAGCGGCAAGAGCACCCTGCTGCGTTGCATGAACCACCTGAACCTGCCGGACAGCGGCAAGATAATATTCCAGGGGCACGACATCGGCGACAAGGAAATCGACATCAACGCCGTGCGCACCCAGATGAACATGGTGTTCCAGTGCTTCAACCTCTTCATGCATCTCACGGCCAAGAGGAACATATCCCTGGCCCTCATGAAGGTCAAGAAGATGAACAAGACCGAGGCCGAGGAGCGCGCTCTCAGGGCCCTGGAGACGGTCGGGCTGAAGGACAAGGCCGACGCCTTCCCCGGGGAGCTCTCCGGGGGGCAGCAGCAGCGCGTGGCCATCGCCAGGGCCCTGGCCATGGACCCCAAGGTCATCCTGTTCGACGAGCCGACCTCCGCGCTGGACCCTGAGCTGATCGGGGAGGTGCTGGACGTCATGAAGAAGCTGGCGAATTCTGGAATGACCATGGTGGTGGTGACCCACGAGATGGGCTTCGCCAGGGAGATGGCCGACAAGGTCATCTTCATGGACCAGGGGGTCATCGCGGAGCAGGGGACGGCGGAGGAGATATTCGTCAACCCCCAGAACCCCCGCACCAAGGTGTTCCTGAGGAGGATACTGAAGGAGGTGGGGGCCATGGACCCCGGCATCCCCTCGGACTTCATGCCCAACGGCAACGGTCAAAGCAACCCTTAAATACGCCATCGGAAATACAAACGGACCATGCACGCGCTTCGGACATCGACCGTCATTGTTCTGGTCCAGCGCGTCTTGGTCATCTGAAAGGGGAGCTGATGGCTTTCCCGTTCATTGTGCGGATGGTATGTCAATGAGAATGTTATTGCTCGGTCTTATGGTGCTCGGCTCGGCCCGGGGAGGGGGGCGTCGCCCCAAGGTGATCAGCGGAAGCGACAGTCATCAGCTTCCCTGGCTATCCACTCCCAAGTATCCATGCGGACCGGACAACGGACGGAACGACGACGGCTACTACCAGCCCATAAAGAAGAACCACAGCGTCCGTAACTATCAGATACCCATAAAGGGAAAGAAAAACTAAGGACAGGGATCGAGATGGAAGTCATATCGATGGTCGTGAACGACGAGTTCGGAGTCATGCAGAGGATCATGGGGGAGTTCACCCGGCGCAAGATCAACGTGGACACCATCGTGGTCGGAAAGTGCGAAATGCCCGGCAAGTCCAGAGTGGTCCTCAGCGTCTCCGACCGCAAGCAGGCCGAATGGGCTGTGGACAGCCTGCAGCGGCTGCACGACATAATCCACGCCGAGCTGGTGGACGAGACCCGGCAGGAAGGCTATGCCCTGGTGAGCAACGGTGCGGGAAAGGCCCGGCTGATAGGGTCCAAGGAAGAGGTGGAGAAGATCCTGCAGGCCACCAACCCGGACCGCTTCATAAGAGCGGTGAACGCCATCTGAGGGACCGACATGCAGAGCAAGATCTGGATGGACGGGCGGATGGTGGCGTGGGAGGACGCCAAGGTGCACGTGCTGGCCCACGGCTTCCATTACGGGACCGGGGTCTTCGAGGGCATCCGCGTCTACCACACCCCCCAGGGCAAGAACGTATTCCGTTTGCGGGAGCACATGGTGCGCTTCCTGAACTCGGCCAAGGTGCTGCAGATGAAGGTGCCATACTCCCTGGACGAGCTGTGCGAGGCCTGCCGGGACGTGGTGCGCACCGCCGGTCCCGAGGGCGACTACCTCCGGCCGATAGCCTTCTACGGGGTGCATCCCGAGTTCAAGATCGGGCTGAACCCCAGCAGGCTGGGCACGAACGTGAGCATCATATGCACGCACATGGGCGTTTACATGGGAAAGGACCAGGTGGAGCAGGGGGCCAACATAATCACCTCCTCCTGGGAGAAGTACTCCAATAGGGCCGCGGCACTGAACGCCAAGGTCTGCGGGCACTACGTGAACTCGGTCATCGCCAAGCTTGAGGCCATCCAGCAGGGCTGCGACGAGGCGCTCATGCTCAATGCCAACGGCACCGTGGCCGAGGGCACCGGGGAGAACGTCTTCATGGTGAAGGGCGGCCGGCTGCTCACCCCTCCGGTGTCCGCAGGGATCCTGGAGGGCATCACCAGGGACTGCGTCATGACCCTGGCCAGGGACATGGGCGTGGAGGTGGTGGAGAAGGACATCACCCGCTCCGAGCTGTACATGGCCGACGAGGTCTTCATGACCGGCACCGCGGCGGAGATCTCCCCGATACGCGCGATCGACAACCGGCTGATCGG
>MVPZ01000187.1 GCA_002067045.1 Methanomassiliicoccales archaeon PtaB.Bin134
GAACGTCGAGGAGGGCGAGCTTTTCGGCCTACTGGGGCCCAATGGGGCGGGGAAGACCACGCTCATAAAGATACTGTCCACGCTCCTGCTGCCCTCCAAGGGATCGGCCAGGGTCCTGGGGTACGACGTAGCCAAGGAGACCTCGAAGATCAGGCCCCTTATCAACATGGTGTCCGGGGGCGAGATATCCGGTTACGGGCTTTTGACGGTGCGGGAGAACCTGTGGATGTTCTCCCAGTTCTACGGGATCCCCGGGAAGGTGGCGAATGAGCGGATAGATACCCTCCTCCACGCCTTCGGACTGGAGGACAAGGCCGATGTTAAGGTAAGGACCATATCCACCGGTCAGAGGCAGCGCATGAACATCATCCGGGGTTTTGTCACCGACCCCCGGCTGATCTTCCTGGACGAGCCGACGCTGGGCCTAGATGTTCAGACCAGCCGGGCCATAAGGGACTACATCCGCACATGGGTGCGGTCGCAGGTGGGCAGGACCCTGCTCCTTACCACCCACTACATGAGGGAGGCGGAGGAGCTGTGCGACCGCGTGGCCATCATAGATCGAGGGACCATTCTCGCCTGTGACTCCCCCGAGGGGCTGAAGAAGAGGATGAACAGGGCCTCGACCTTCGTCCTCGACACCACCCACTTCGACAGCTCAGTGATCTCCACCATCGCTGGCGTCAAGGGGGTGAGCGCGGAGGCCATGAGGGAGGGCCTGAGGATCAAGCTGGTCGTGGAGAACGAGTCCGCCATCTCCGACATAATATCATCCGTGGGCGCCGGCGGAGGGAAGGTGCTGGGCCTCAACAAGAGCGAGCCTACCCTGGAGGACGTGTTCATAAAGCTGGTGGGGAGGGGATTGGAGTAGTCGCCTGGGTACTTAACGCTCGCGCCGCCTTCGGCCGGGCCTATCCTCGAGCCATCGGGGCCATCAGGGAGCCGTCATGGACCTTCTTTGATGTCCTGCTCCCTCTGCTGGGCATTGCGGCCTACATCTACTACTACCGGGCCCTCGGCGCCGATCCCGCGTTCGAGGGCTTCGTAGTTCTCGGCGGAGCGATGACAGCCTTCTGGCTCAACGTGCTGTGGGGGATGGCGGCCCAGCTGTACTGGGAGAAGGAGACAGGCAACCTCCAGCTTTTCCTAGTGACCCCCATGTCGCGCATGGCCCTGCTGGCGGGTATGGCCTTGGGGGGCATGTTCGCCGCGGGCATACGCGCCCTGTCCACCCTCCTGCTGGGGATCTTGCTGTTCAACGTAAACATGGTGGTGGTCGACCCCCTGCTGCTGGTGGCGGTGTTCATGGTGACCCTCATCGCCATATATGGGATGGGGATGATGTTCGCCTCCCTTTTCATGCTTTACGGTAGGGATGCGTGGAACATCTCCAACCTCCTGCAGGAGCCCATCTACCTGGTCTCCGGCTTCTATTTCCCTGTCAAGGCGCTGGGGCCGTGGGTCAGCCTGATCGCTGCGGTGATACCCATAACCCTGGGGCTGGATGCCATGCGCCAGGAGCTGTTCGGTCCGGTCGCCAACGGCCTGATGCCGGTCGTTTGGGAGCTGGCCATACTCGTCGTCCTGGCGGTGGCGTTCCTGGTAATGGCTAGGCGGTCGCTGGAGTACATGGAGGGTCTGGGCCGCAAGGAAGGGAGGCTGACCCTGCGATGGCAGTGATATCACACCTTCGCACCCTGCGCCAGGCGGCTTGGCTGGGCTGGCAGATGGAATCGAACTGGACCAGACCTTGGCTGTTCATCATATACTCCATAGTCCGGCCCATTGCGGCCACCCTCATTCTGGTGGTCATGTTCCTGGTGATAAAGCAGGGCGTCGCCAACGACCCCCTGATGTTCACCTACACCTACGTGGGGGCGGTCTTCTTCATGTTCGTGGCCCAGGTGCTACTGGGCGCCACCTATGTCATAATGGAGGACCGGGAGCACTATCAGACGCTGAGGCAGATCTACATCGCTCCCATCTCCCTTCACGTGTACATCATCGGGAGGTCGCTGAGCAAGGTGCTGCTCACCAGCCTTTCCGCGATCATATCCATGGCCTTCGGGCTGCTGGTCCTGAGGCTCCCCATCGATCTGCTGCGAGTGGACTGGCCCCTGTTCGCCCTCTCCATGTTGATAGGTCTGGGGTGCATACTGTCGATCGGCATCGCCCTGGCAGGGATCACCTTCCTCACCGCGAAGCACAGCACCGGCATCAACGAGGGGATAGGCGGGGTCTTCTACCTTTTCTGCGGCACGCTGTTCCCCCTTACGGTGCTACCGCCGTGGGGTCAGAGCATCGGGATGGCCATCCCCATCACCTACTGGTTGGAGCTGGTGAGGAGGTCCCTGTACCCGGCGGGGGGGATAGAGACCATCAGCGGGCTGGGGGAGTTCTCCAACCCCGCGATACTCCTCCTTCTGGCCGCCTCCGCCCTGGTTTTCCTCGGGCTCTCCCTTCTCATCTTCTGGTTCGCCGACCGCATGGCGAGGAGGGCCGGGAAGGTGGATATGACCACAACATACTGAACGGCAAGCTCAGCGGTAGGCCTCCCAGCCGCACCGGCACTTCTCCGTCTCCAGGCCGCACGCTGGACAGCGCGGCTTATCCTCCCCCGACCTCTTTCCGGCAACGGGGACGGCGCTCTTCTTGAGCTCGATGAACCCCTCGGTCATGTCCACCATGATCGCGTTGAAGCACTCGGCGCACAAGCTCGCGGCGCCCCGGGGGCGCTCCTTGCTGCCGAGCCGGACGAACATAGCCCCTCTTACGATGGTCCCCCTGCATCGATGGCAAGCTCGTTTCCTGGAGGCGATGTCCACCCAGATAGCGTAGTCCCTGTACATATGACCGTTGGGGATGAGGGACCGGGCCACTTATGGAGGTTGCGATTCTTCGTTAATAAAATATTTTTGAGAATTCGCGGCCAGCCCTGAGCTTGCAGAACGGTGATGATGCAAAAAGAATTAAAGGGGGAACTATTACAGGGGATTGCCCGAGTGGGGTAGCTTGGATATCCTAAGAGATTGCGGATCTTTAGACCCGGGTTCGAATCCCGGCTCGGGCGCTTCTCAAACCCACTAACGAAGCGCTTATCGGCCCTATGCACCATTTCTAACACAATGTCCCGTTACGGGCTACCCTATGATCCCCTTCCGCCGCTGCTCCCCTCCTCCGACATGGCTGTCAGGCTCCGGGCCGCTCGTGAGCTGGACGGTCAGAACGTGGATCTTGCAGCCCTCAGGGACCTTCCCGCCGTGCGCAAAAGGGTCGCCAGACAGCAGAAGGACGGCTCCTGGCGTTACCCCGGGCGAAGGGCGGACGGGGCCACCAACTACGAGTACCTGGAGACCTACAGGGCATTGGGGGAGCTGGTAGAGCTGTACGCCCTGGACGATGCCCATCCCGCGGTGTCCAGGGCTGCGGAGTACCTGTTCACCCTGCAGACCGATGAGGGCGACTTCCGGGGAATATACGGTAAGGAGTACTCTCCCAACTACACCGCGGGGGTCCTGGAGCTGATGATCCACGCGGGCCTGGGGCATGATGAACGGGTCGAGAGGGGTCTGCGGTGGCTACTGTCCTGCAGACAGACGGATGGAGGATGGGCCGCCCCGCTGCGCACCAGAGGCTGGAAGTTCCGCGACCCCCTTCCTGGTGGCAGCGAACCGGTACGGCCGGACACCACCAAGCCGTCATCCCATATGATCACAGGCATGGTGCTACGCGCCTTTGCCGCGAGCGATCTTTACCGCAGGAGGGAGGAGACCCTGAAGGCCGCGGCCTTTCTAGCCTCCCGCCTTCTCCTCCCGGACAGATATCCGGACCGCAAGGGCGTAGAACACTGGACCAAGTTCTCTTTCCCCTTCTGGTTCACCGACCTGGTGTCGGCCCTGGACTCCCTATCCTTGATAGGGATACCCGCTGACAATCCCTCCGTGGCCAAGGCCATGGAGTGGTTCCGCTCCCGTCAGCGCTCTGATGGGACCTGGCGCCTGCAGTACCTGAAGGGGGCGGGGATAAGCATCGACGAGTGGGTCCACTTCGCCCTATGTCGGGCCTTGCGCCGCTACTCGGACTGATCCAGCCTCTCCGGTTCCTCCTCTATCCCCACTGTGGCGACCATGTCCACCTCGCCCGGCGGCAGTATCCGGGCGATCTCCTCCTCAGGGACCTCGAACATCTTGGCGAGGAGGGAGGACGCCTTGGTCTTGGCCTTCCTCGCCGGCTCGATGATAACGTACCGGGAGGAGTGCGCCTGGACCGCGCCTAGCGGCCCGCACATGATCTTCCTCCCTCCTTCGTACGTGATCTCCCCCACCGCGAGCTGCAGCGGCAGGTGGTAGATGTAGTTCCTCTTGCCGCGGATGACGAAGGCCCCGCGGGGGACGAACTCCCCGGCCTGGGCCATCTTGCTCACCTGGTCAGGCAGCACCCAGTATGCCGTGCCCTCGGTGGCTCCGGCCATCCACGCCTTGGAGTGGGCGATGGCAAAGGTGCACGCCTCTATCATCTCCTCCTCGCTGGCCTCGGCCCCGTTGAGTATTACCACGCTGGGAGCCCCGTGGACATCGGCGTGGGCGAAGCGCTCGGTGGCCTTGAG
>MVPZ01000188.1 GCA_002067045.1 Methanomassiliicoccales archaeon PtaB.Bin134
TGCTCTCCGCCAACCTCACCGCCGAGAGCGCCCCCTGCTTCCTTGGCGGCGGAATATACAACCACTTCATCCCGTCCGCCGTGAGCACCATCATCTCCCGCTCGGAGTTCCTGACCTCCTACACCCCCTATCAGGCGGAGATCAGCCAGGGCATGCTGCAGGCCCTGTTCGAGTACCAGAGCTACATCGCCGAGCTCACCGGACTGGAGGCGGTGAACTCCTCCAACTACGACTGGTCCACGGCCCTGGGGGAGGCGGCCACCATGTGCCACCGCATCTCGCCCAAGAGGACCTTCATGGTGCCGGAGGCGCTGTCCTTCGACAAGCGCTCCGTGCTGCGCAATTACGTCTCCGGCGCGGGACTGAACATCGTGGAGTACAGCTACGACCCCTACACCGGGGAGCTGGACCTGGAGGACGTCAGGATGAAGATGAGCGAGGACGTCTGCGGGATATACGCTGAGGTTCCGAACCTCTTCGGCATCATCGATTCCCAGGCCCCCAAGCTCAAGCAGGAGTTCCCGGAGGTCCCCTTGGTCATCGGGGTCAACCCGCTCTCCCTGGCCTTGGTCCGCCCGCCGGGGGACTACGGCGCGGACATCGTCATCGGGGAGGGGCAGCCCATGGGCCTGCCCATGAACACCGGCGGACCGCTGCTGGGCATGTTCGCCTGCCGCATGGAGCACGTGCGCAGGATGCCCGGAAGGATCATCGGCCTGACCAGGGACCAGGACGGCCGCAGGGCCTTCTGCATGACCCTGCAGACCCGGGAGCAGCACATACGCAGGAGCAAGGCCACCTCCAACATCTGCACCAACGAGGCCCTGCTGGCCGTGGCCGTGAGCGCCTACCTGGGAATGACCGGCGGCCGGGGGCTGCGCTCCGTGGCCCGCATCTGCATGCGCAACGCCAGGAGGCTCATGGACCGCGTGGACGAGCTGGATAACTTTGACGCGCCCCTGTTCGAGGGCGCTCACTTCAACGAGTTCGTGATGAGGACCCCGTTACGCCCGGAGAAGCTGAACAAGCTCCTGCTGCGGCACGGCATCCTAGGAGGGATACCGCTGCAGCGCCACGTTCCCCGGCTGACGGACCACATGCTGCTATCCGCGACAGAGATGACCAGCGAGGACGATGTGGACCGCCTCATCTCCGTGCTGAGGGAGGTGCCCCTGTGAGCTACCGCCAGGCCAGGTACGACGAGCCGCTCATCTTCGAGCTGGTCGGGGAGAACGACTTCTGCCTCAGCAGCGAGGATGACGTCTGGATCCCGGAGGGCATGGAGCGCCGCGGGCTGTGCCTTCCGGAACTTCCGGAGAGGGAGGTGGTGCGGCATTACACCAACCTCTCGCAGATGAACTTCGGGGTGGACAACGGCATGTACCCCCTGGGCTCCTGCACCATGAAGTACAACCCCAAGTACGCCGACCGGCTGGCCTCGCTGCCCACGGTGGCTTCCGTGCATCCCTGCCAGGACGAGGACTCCATGCAGGGCGCCCTCAGGCTCATGCGGGAACTGGAGAAGGCTCTGTGCGCCATCTCCGGGATGGACGCGGTGACCCTGCAGCCTGCGGCCGGGGCCCACGGCGAGTTCACCGGCATGCTGCTGGCCAAGGCGTACCACGCCGCCAGCGACCAGGAGAGGACCGAGGTCATCGTCCCCGATTCCGCGCACGGCACCAACCCGGCCAGCGCGGCCATGGCCGGGTACACGGTCATCGAGATACCGTCCGGACCGGACGGCTGCGTGGACCTGGAGGCCCTGGGAGCAGCGCTCTCCGAGCGCACCGCCGCGGTCATGGTCACCAACCCCAACACCCTGGGGCTGTTCGAGAAGGACATCGTGAGGCTGGCGGAGATGGTGCACGCCGCCGGCGCCCTGCTCTACTACGACGGCGCGAACCTCAACGCCATCATGGGCATGACCTCCCCGGGGGCCATGGATTTCGACATCGTGCACTTCAACCTGCACAAGACCTTCGCCACCCCGCACGGGGGCGGTGGACCGGGAGCGGGACCGGTGGGCGTCAAGCAGTTCCTGGAGCCCTTCCTTCCCGTCCCCCGCATAATCAGCGAGGAGGGCCGCTTCCGCCTGGAATACGAACGCGGCGACAGCATCGGCAAGGTGCGCTCCACCTTCGGCAACTTCGCCGTCCTGGTCAGGGCGTACGCCTACATACTGGCCAACGGAGCGGACGGCCTCCGGGAGGTGTCCCAGAGGGCGGTGCTCAACTCCAACTACCTGAAGAGCCGGGTGACCGGCGCCTACGAGATGCCCTTCGCCCAGCTGCGCAAGCACGAGTTCGTGGTCTCCGCAAAAAAACTGGCCAAGGAGAAGGGGGTGCACGCCACGGACGTGGCCAAGGCCCTGCTGGACCGGGGCTTCATGTCCCCCACGGTGTACTTCCCGTCGCTGGTGGAGGAGGCCCTGATGGTCGAGCCCACGGAGACGGAGAGCAAGGAGACCCTGGACAGATACGCCGCGGCGCTGCTGGAGATCGCCTCCGCCGATCCTGAGGAGACGAAGGGTTCCCCCAGGAACACCTCCATCTCCAGGGTGGACGAGGTCTACGCGGCCAAGGAGCTGATCCTGAGCTGGAGGACCTACCAGCGCAAGAGGGGCGGGCAATGAGCGGCGCGTTCATCGTGCTGGAGGGCATCGACGGCACGGGCAAGAGCAGCGTGTCCCGCCGCCTCAGGGAATGGCTGGAGTCGCAGGGCCGGGAGGTGGTGCTGACCGCGGAGCCGACGCAGGACTGGCTGGGGATGGCCGTGCGCCGGGCCAACCAGGAGGACCTGGACCCCCGCACGGAGTCGCTGCTGTTCACCGCCGACCGCTGCCAGCACACCCTGCGCATCAGGGAATGGGTGAGGCAGGGCAAGGTGGTCATCTGCGACCGCTACTTCGGTTCCACCGTGGCCTACCAGGGCGCGGCCCTGGAGGGGAGCATGGGGGAGAACGCGGTGCCCTGGCTCTTGGCCCTCAACGGACCGGTGGCCCTGCGCCCGGACCTCACCGTGCTGCTGATCAGCGATCCCCGCACCTCCATGCGCCGCATCGGCGGAAGGGAGGAGCTCAGCAAGTTCGAGAAGGAGGGCTTCCTGGGCAGGGTGCAGGGGATATATCTCATGCTGGCCGACGAATCGGAGTGGGAGGTCGTTGATTCCGACGGCCCCCTGGACCAGGTGGTGGAGAGGGTCATGGACCTGGTCAAGGCATACGTTTAAATCGAGACCTGGAAATTTAGAGGCATGCACCCTTCCGAGGCCATCGTGGGCACGGCGTCCTCTCTGCTTGAGGGAAAAACCATCGTCCTGGGCATCACCGGGTCCATCGCCGCCGTGGAGTGCTTCGAGCTGGCCAGGGACCTCATGCGCCACGGGGCCCGGGTGATCCCCGTGCTGTCCCCGGAGGCCCGGAAGCTGGTCACCCCCTACGCCATGACCTTCGCCACCGGGGAGGAGGCCATCGTGGAGCTGGACGGCAGGGTGCAGCACGTGGCGCTCATGGGCGATGTGCCGGGGCGCGCGGACCTCCTGCTGATCGCCCCGGCCACCGCCAACACCATCTCCAAGATCGCCAGCGGCATCGACGATACGACGGTCACCACCATGGCCACGGTGGCCCTGGGCTCCGGGATTCCAGTTCTCATCGCCCCGGCCATGCACGGGGCCATGTTCCACAATCCCATGGTGGCCGAGAACATCGAGAGGCTCCGGAGGGCCCACGTGGAGTTCGTGGGACCCCGCTTCGAGGGCAGGAAGGCCAAGATAGCCGTGCCCGAGGAGATCGTGCACGCGGTCATCCGCAAGCTGTCCGAAGGACTGATGAGGGGGCGGCGGTTGCTGATCGTCGGCGGCTCCTCCGCGGAGAGCATTGACGACATGCGCATCGTCACCAACCGGGGGACCGGGGAGACCGCCGTGGAGCTGGCCCTGGCGGCCTACCACCAGGGCGCGGAGGTCGAGCTGTGGATGGGGCGCTGCTCGGTAGACCTGCCCCAGTTCATACCTACCATGCGCTTTGAGAACCTGGCCGATCTGGAGGGCATGATCGCCGGGATCGACCACGAGATGGTGGCGGTGCCTGCCGCGCTGTCGGACTTCACCTTCGACCGGAAGAGGGGGAAGCTCCCCTCGGAGGCCAAGGCCACCAAGCTGCAGCTGAGGTCCGTCCCGAAGATGCTGCCGCTCATCGTCGAGAGGTGCGGAAAGGTCATCGGCTTCAAGGCCGAGTCCGGGGTCGGGAAGGAGGAATTGGTCAAGGAGGCCCTGGATTCATTGGAACGCAATCACCTGCAGGCGGTGGTGGCCAACGACCTGAGGGACGTCAAGGAGGGCCGGACCAAGGTGATCTTCGTCCGTTCCGGGCATCAGGACGAGATCGAGGGGAGCAAGGCCGAAGTGGCCCGTCAGCTGATAAAGGAGTTGTCAGGCATATGAGAGCGAAGGTGTTTTGTCCGGGGCATATCACCGGCATGTTCCAGGTATGCCATCACGAGGACGTCATGACCTGCGGCTCCCGCGGGGCCGGCCTCAGCATCTCGCTGGGCGTGGTCAGCGAGGTGGAGGTGAGCGAGGGTTCAGGCAGGATCGACATCTGGCTCAACGGCCTCAAGGCCGAGGCCCCGGTGACCGAGCACGCGGTGCGCTCGCTGCTGGGGGATCGCCCTCTCGACGTGCAGGTGCGCAACGAGCTGCAGCTGCCCCTGGCCCAGGGCTTCGGGACCAGCGCCGCCGGCTCGCTGTCCGCGGCCTGGGCCCTGGCGCATATACTGGAATTGCCCAAGGAGGCGGCCTACGGGGCCGCGCACTCCGCGGAGATCGCCAACCGCACAGGGATGGGCGACGTCTCGGGAATATTGCGCGGGGGCATCGAGCTGCGCAGGCTCCCGGGACTCCCGCCGGTGGGGCGCGTGGAGCGCATGAACGGGCACATGGAGCTGGTGCTGGCGGTGGTCGGGCCGTCCATACCCACGGCGGAGATGCTGCGCCAGGAGGAGGTCATGCGGCGCATCAATGAGGTGGGGGGAGGATGCGTGGACCGGCTGGCCCAGGAACCCACCCTGGAGAACTTCTTCCGCCTCTCCAACGAGTTCATGGAGGGCTCCGGGCTGTCCACGCCGGAGGTCCGCCGGGCGGTGTGGGAGGCCAAGAAGTGGGGCTGGGCCAGTCAGGCCATGATCGGCAACGCGGTGTTCGCCACCGGGCCGGACCTGGACCTGCTCACCGAGGCGCTGTCCGCGTACGGCAGCACCTACCGCTGCTCCGTGGACGTTAGGGGACCGCGCCTGATCTAGGTCACTCGTAGAGCGTGAACAGCTGGTCGTCCTGGCCCACGTCGAAAAGGCCGACGCGCGCCCCGCAGTCCAGCCATCCGTGGGCGTAGTTCACCGAGGCGAAGGCGTTGACCAGGTCGCCCTGCTGGGCGAAGTGCACGGCGTCGGAGTAGTACGTCCTGGCCATCTCCAGGAAGGATTCCGCGAGCTTGCGGTTGAACGAGCGCTCGGGAGCGGCCAAGGCCACCTTGTCCAGGGCCCGCTTGGTTATGCCCAGATACCGCTCCAGATGCTCCTTGGATATGGTGTCCCGCATCTCATAGCCTCTTGGAGGGGATGATCTCCACGCTCTCCCCGCCGTGGCGGCTCTGGCGCGGACGGACCTCCACGAACAGGGGCATCTGTATGTTGCCGCCCATGATCAGCGCCACGCCGATCGGCAGCCGCTGTATCTCGTCCTCCATGCCCGCCTGCAGCCCCTCCACGGACGAGGAGATGGCCTTCAGGTCGTTGGGGTTGGTGACCTTGAGTATCATCTGGGTGTTGCACTGGGACAGCACGTTCTTGTCGATCTTGGCCGCCCTCTGCGAGATTATCGTCAGTCCCAGGCCGAACTTGCGGCCCTCCGCGGCGATGGTGCGGAATATCTTGGAGCAGGAGGTGGTGCCCTGCTGGGGGCAGAAGTTGTGCGCCTCCTCGGCGATTATCATCATCGGGGGTATCTTGCTCAGCTTCCTCAGCTCGAACATGGCCGTGGCCAGACGGGTGACGATGAGCTCCTGGATGTCCGGAGGCGTGCCCTTGAGGTTGATGATGGTGGTCTTCCCCTGGGTTATGAGCTCGTCTATCTTGGTGCCCTGCGGGGCGAAGATGTTCACCTCGTTCAGGTACGCCAGCTCGGCTATCAACGTCTGATTGTTAGCGTCCTCGTCGGACTCCAGCATGCCGATTATGTCCTTGAGGCCGTAGTCCTTCTTGACGGCCTTCAATCCGTCAATGGCCTTGCGCAGCGCGTTCAGGTACACCTTGCCGTTCTTGATGGTGGTCAGGGCCAGCAGATCGCGCGCGTCTATGTTGGCCAGGGTGAACTTCAGGGGCTTGGCGTCCTTGTTGATGGTGGTGTCGGTGGCGAACTCGCAGATCTTGTCCGCGAAGCCCACGGGCTCGATGCCGAAGTCCCGCTTGCCGGGCATGACCGAGCCCACGTCGCGCATCGCGCCGTATTCCCCGTGCGGATCCAGGATGAGCACGGTCACGTCGTGCTTCATCAGCTCCTCGACCAGGTCGCCGCACAGGAAGGACTTGCCGCCCCCGGTCTTGGCCAGGATGCTG
>MVPZ01000189.1 GCA_002067045.1 Methanomassiliicoccales archaeon PtaB.Bin134
TACAGCCAAGGCGAGGCCACCGCCCAATGGGCGATGGCGGACATGAACAGGAAGGCGGCCACCGCCAGACCGATGGGCAGCTCGAACAGCGTCTCGGTCCTGGTGGAGATGGTCCTTGATATCTCATCGAAATACAGGAAATTGCTCTTGATAGGCAGGGCCACGGAATTGCTGATCAGAACCATCAATGAGCCCTGCAGGAAGTGGAACAGCCCCATCAGGGCATTGAACCGCCGCAGCTTGGAATAACGTGCATCGTCTTCGACCGTCTCCATCGCCCAACCCCGGAATCAAAAATTGGGCTTATGGATATAAATCGTTATCTGTCGAAGGTTCGTCCTATCCATTCAATCACCTGCACGGGTATGAACAATGTTACGATTGTTACATATATTCATGTGAATGTTTCAAGATAGATGAACATGGGCAATGACGATCTCAGAAAGGTCATAGAGAGCCGGAAGTTCCTCTTCTTCGGAGGGAAGGGAGGGGTCGGGAAGACCACCATGGCGGCCACCACGGCCACCTGGCTTTCGGACCATGGGTACAAGACCCTGATCGTGGCCACCGATCCGACGGTGAGCCTTTCGGCGATATACGGGCAGGACATCAGCGCCACCGAGGTCACCAAGATCGGGATCGAGCGGAACCTGTGCGGCCTGAACATAAACCCCAAGAAGGCCATGGGAGTGTTCCAGACCAGGCTGGAGGGCATGATGGAGGGCTTCTCGTCCATGTTCGGCAGCGAACTGCTGTCGACACCTTGCACGGAGGAGATCGCGGCCTTCGACCAGTTCGTGAGCTACTTCGAGGACACCGAGCATGACAAGGTGGTGTTCGACACCGCCCCCACCGGCCACACCCTGCGGGAGCTGTCCATGCCCTTCGACTGGTCCGGGTATATCGCCAACCAGATCAAGAACCGCCGGGAGCTGTCTGAGGTTCTGGGCTTCGTGTATGACGAGAACATGGTGGCCGACCTGGAGGCGGAGAAGGCCAGGTACGACAAGTCGGTGAGGGGGCTTTCGGACGAGAGCATCTCCGCGTTCAACCTGGTGCTGCTGCCGGAGAAGCTGCCCATAGAGGAGACCGCCAGGGCCATCGAGGACCTGGGCGGCTTCGGCATAAAGGTCCGCTCGCTCATCGTCAACGAGGTCATTCCCACCGAGGTGCTCAAGGGCAACTGGTTCCTGGAGAGGAGGAGGGCCACCCAGGAAAAGTACCTGAGGGAGATAGCAGAGCGGTTCAAGGGCATTCCGAACAGGGAGGTGCCGCTGTTCGACACGGACGTTTACGGCATGGAGATGCTCAGGAAGGTGGGAAGGGAGCTGTATGGCGAATAAGCTGCGTCTGACCATATTCTCCGCGGCCTGCTGCCAGCCCCAGACCGCGGTGCACGACCAGCGGTACATCGAGCTGATCAGACGGGTCCTGAAGGAGACCGGGATGGAGGCGGACATAGACCTCATCACCGCCACAGAGGCCAGGATCAGCATCAGCTACTACTTCATCGCCGAGATCCATCCCCTGTACCAGAAGTACGGGCCAGCAGTGGCCCCGGCCCTGTTCATCAACGAGAAGCTCACCCTGTTCGGCGGCGTGCCCACCGCAGAAAAATTGAAGGAGGTCCTGAGCAAGGCCGCCCAGGATCCTCCGCTGCCCCTTTGACCTAGCGGAGCTTCAGGAGCAGGTTGGCTGCCCCAACCGGCACCAGGGACAGCAGCACCACCGCCAGGTTCTGGTACAGGCTGTAATCCCCGGCGTAGATGAGCAGCCAGAGGCCTATCGCGACCATCCAGGCCAGGGCGAGCGCCGCCTTGGAGGCCCCGTGCTCCTTCTCCGGGCAGTGCAGGTCCTCCAGTCCCTCCATCCTCTTGGCGAAGGATATCCAGACCGGAGCGTTCATCGCTGCCAGGGCAACCACCGACAGCAGCAGCACCCCGATGTTCTGCAGCAGCCCGTAATCCCCGGCCAGGAAGAACAGCCAGGCGATCACGAAACCGAACCAGCCCAGGGCCGATACGGCGCTGAAGGTCATCCTCCAGGTCAGTCCCTTAACGTCCCTCCAATCACAGTGGTCCGCGCACTTCCATTCGTTGTCGTTCATGTCTTGCACCCTACTTTTTCCTTGATGCTTGGTTAGGATGGGCACCTTACTAAACGGAGTTGGACACTTGTGACCATCCCTGACCTCGGGTTTGGCCTCAAAAGTAGGATGAGGGCGTTCTCGGGGGAGGATGTGCAGTGGATCGCTAGGGCTGAGGGGCAGGGATGGCGATGGTTCGTACTCAGCCCTTTGGAGCGGGCCAGTTCATCGGGCCTAAAAACCATTATGAACAACAAGCGGTCATAATTTCCATGATGCCCGGCCTTGAAAGGAAAAGGGTGCTGCTGTCCATCAGACCTCGCTCCGAATTGATCGATGTGGGGAACAAGGCCCTCAACACCCGGTTGATGATGGAGATGGGGCTCAGGGTGCCCAAGAGCTGGGCCCTTCCCTTCTGGCTGGGCGAGCTTTACCGAGAGGACCGGGAGAGGGCCGACCTCACGCTGGAGGAGGGGCTCGGCGGCCTCATGGACGACGAGCGTCTTTTCGCGGTGCGCTCCTCCGCGGAGGGGGAGGATGAAAAAAAGCGCTCCTTCGCTGGCCAGTTCGCCTCCGTGATGAACGTTCCAGGGCGCGGACTGGCCGACGCCGTGAGGAAGGTGTGGTCCTCGCTGGACCGGGACGGGCTGGAGGGATATGCGGCCGCTCCCCGGCGGATAGGGGTCCTGATCCAGCATATGGTCGTGCCCTCGGTTTCCGGGGTGTCCTTCAGCTGCGACCCCCTGAGCGGGAGGAGGGTGGCCGTGGTGGAGGCTGTTGAGGGAGAGGGCGGCCGTCTGGTGCAGGAGGGCGTGACCCCCTGGAGGTACGAGATCACCCCTGGGCTGGCCGTGTTGAAGGGAGGGCAGGAGCTGGACCGCAGGGTGCTGGATGAGGTGGCCCGGACCACCTTCAGGCTCAGGGAGAGGGTGGGCGGCGAACTGGACCTGGAGTGGGTGCATGATGGAAGGAGATTGCATTGGGTGCAGCTCCGGAGCCTAACCGGACTGACGCAATTGGACAGGTACAGCAACGCCTTCTCCCAGGAGTTCCTGCCAGGCATGATCAAGCCCCTGGTGTGGTCCGTGAACGTGCCGATCAACGCCAGGGCCTGGACCAGGCTGCTGGGAGAGCTCACTGGCAGGAAGGACCTCTCCCCGGACCGGCTGGCCAAGAGCTTCTATTACCGGGCCTACTTCAACATGGGGGAGTTCGCCAAGGTGTGGGAGGCCATGGGCCTGCCGGACGACCTGCTGGAGAGCATGGTGCTGCAGGGAGGGGGAATGC
>MVPZ01000190.1 GCA_002067045.1 Methanomassiliicoccales archaeon PtaB.Bin134
TGAGGGACGCCCTGAAGGCGTTCAAGCCCGGCTCCTCCCACTTCGGCCTTCTGCACGCGGTATGCTCCACGCCGGACATGATGACCATGTACCTCAAGAGGAGCGACTACGAGTGGGTGGAGGAGGTCCTCCTGCTGAGGGAGAAAGACCTTCTGATAGAGCCCCCGGAGGACCTCACCGAGCTGGATTTCTACCTCGCGGAGCTGAAGACGGCCTGCTCCCTTGACGACTGGATCCAGGAGATGGAGGAGGACGATATCCTCAAGAAGTACACCATGGGGCCGGGGGACCTCCGCAACAAGGTCGATGTGGGGGAGTGGCTGGTCTATTCCATGCGGGAGCTGTCCAACATCTTCAACAAGGACGCTTACCCCATGCTCACGGAGCTGATGATTCGCATCCGCTACGGGGTCAAGCCGGAGCTCCTGGACCTGGTTAGGCTGCGCGGCATCGGCAGAGCGAGGGCACGGTCCCTGTTCAACCACGGGGTCCGGGACGTGGAGCAGGTGCGCAACGTGGACGTGGCCCGCCTGGCACGGATACCGAGGATCGGGGACGCCATCGCCAGGAACCTCAAGGACCAGGTGACCGCCGGAAAGCTGTCCAGGCTCGCTAAGGAGGAAAGGGTGGAAGCTCAGGCGGAGGAGGTTAAAAAAGAGATGAAGCAAGAGAAGACCAGGGAGAGCAAGCAGCGCAGCCTTTTGGACTTTTAACTTGTTATAGACATCATAATAATTAGCAATCAATACTGAAGTGCGTGGGCTACATGGGGAGCGGATTTCTAATAACAGTGGAGGAGCGGGATCTCGGAGCGCTTATGATGGTTGGCCGAATAGCATAAGGCCATTTTTTTCGGGTTTGCTGATCATCGTGGTGATCGTACTTGCTGTATTCTATGTCGGCATGGCGTCTGGTCGACATGGTGCTTCACTGTAGAACATTGTTCTCCAAGCTGAAGATGTGAATATCATTACCGGCACTGAAGAGGGATAGACCCAGGACTTTTTCGGCATCGCCGAGACTGAAGATGGCTACCAGGCCTTCCTTTCGAACATGGTGCCAGGGAACGATGTACCCATGTATGTCACGTTCTGGATCTGGAGCATAGCGGAACGCCATGGGGGCTTCTCAGAAATTCGATGAACTAGCAGCCTCAAATCACAATCTTATTAACGGAACACAGCTTGAGATCGGCGATGATTGTGTGTTCCAAGGGGCATTTTTCCTAAAGATGGTCCGTTCACTGCCGCTGGTCTATGCCTCCATGAGTGCAGGTATTGTGTCAAGATGATCTTTTTCGGGGAACTGAGGATACGGGACCTCTTGATCGGGGTGGCTCATGCGCGATCGTCTCAGCTCTAGGCCACCGGTGGAGCGATCACATCACGAGATGACCCGGCGAACGTCCTCGGCGGTGGGCTTGGACCTCAGTATCTCCTCGCACGAGTGGATGACGGTATCAGGGTCCTTCAGGACGTTGCCGGTGCAGATGCACACCACCTTCTCGTCCCTCGACACTATCCCCGAGTCCACGAGCTTCAGCAGACCGGCTATGGATGCGGCCGATGCGGGCTCCACGCCCACGCCCTCGCTCCTGCCCAGCAGCTTCTGCGCGGCGAGGATCTCCTCGTCGGTCACCGATTCCGCGTACCCCTTGGTGTCGAATATGGCCCGAAGGGCCTTCTTCCCCGAGGCGGGGTTCCCGATGCGGATGGCGGTGGCCACGGTCTCCGGGTGCTCCTCGGGAACGAAGTCCCTCTTCCCCGAGCGGAAGGCCTCCACTATGGGCGCGGAGCCCGACGCCTGGATGCCTGTCAGCATGGGGATCCTGTCGATCCATCCCAGGGAACGCCACTCCTTGAAGGCCTTGTACACCGCCCAGATGTTGGCGGCGTTGCCCACTGGGAGGATGACGCGGTCCGGGACCTCGAAGTTCAGCTGGTCCACTATCTCGAAGGCCACGGTCTTCTGCCCCTCGGGTCGGTAGGGGTTGACGCTGTTGAGCAGGTACAGCTCCCTCTCCCGGGCCAGCTGCTTCACCACCGCCAGAGCGTCGTCGAAGTTGCCGTCCACCATGACCACCTTGGCGCCGTAGAACATGGCCTGCGCCAGCTTCCCGGCGGCGACCTTCCCCGAGGGCAGGAGCACCACGCACCGCAGCCCCCCCTTGGCGGCGTAGGCCGCCAGGGACGCGGAGGTGTTACCGGTGGAGGCGCACCCCACGGTCCCGCAGCCCAGCTCCAGGGCTCGGGACACGCCCACGGTCATGCCGCGGTCCTTGAAGGAGCCGGTGGGGTTGGCGCCCTCGTACTTGACGTGCAGCCTATTGATGCCGACCTTTCCCACGAGGTTCTGGCAGTCGTACAGAGGTGTGCCGCCCTCCTGGAGGGAGATGGCCTTGGAGGCGTCCACCGGGAGGAAGGGGGCGTAGCGCCAGACCCCCAGGGGCCTCTTCCGGAGGTCGTACGGCCGTATCCCGGCCGCAGCGTCCAGGTCCATCTCTATGGTCAGCAGGCCCCCGCACTTGGGGCAGGAGTCCTGAAGGGGGTCCTCCACGTTCGCGCCGCACTCGAAACATCTAACCTTATGCATCTCAAGCCCTCCTGCATCCGTCTCCCCAGGTGGTCACCCAGGTATCGCTGCTTATCCCGTGACGGGCGTACACGTCCCGCACCGCCGCGGCGATCTCCTTGCCCTCCCTTCGACCCATATCGTACACGGCGATGACGCAAGGTCCCGAACCGCCCAGGAAGACACCGGCTGCGCCCGCGTCCATGGCCGCGCTCTCCGCCTCCAGAAGGTGCTGGTTAAGGGGGGCGCGTGCGGGCTCGATGACCACGTCCTTCATGCTCCTCCCTATGAGGTCCACGTCCCCGCGGCACATCCCCAGGACCAGCGAGGAGGCGTTGCCCACCTCGTAGATCATGCTCTTCAGGGGCACCTGCGCCGGCAGTACCTTGCGCGCCTCCTTGGTGCTCACCAGGAAGTCGGGCATGGTGACCACCACCCCCAGGTTCCGCGGGGGATCGACCCTGAGTATCTCGAAAGGGTCGTATGACTTGATTATGGTGAAGCCGCCCATCACCGCCGGTCCAACGTTGTCGGCGTGGAAGCTGCCCGAGGTGGTCTGCTCGGCCTTGGCCGCGCTGAAGACCAGTTCCTCCGGCCTGAGGGGGTTGTCCAGCAGCAGGTTGGCCGCACACGCGCCCCCCGCCGCGGAGGCCCCGGAGGAACCTATGCCCGAGGCCGGGCGGATCCCCTTCCTTATCCTTATGGCCATTCCGAAGTCGGCGTTGGCCTGGGCCAGGACGGACATGGCCGCCACCCCCGCGGAGTTCATCTCCGCCGCGGTGGTGATGCTCTCAGCTCCCCATCCTTCGACCGCCTCGATGACCACGCCTCGGCCGGGGGTGCGCCTTGCCTCGATCACATCGAACGGCTCGCGAAGCGCCATGCCGAAGACGTCGAAACCTGAGCCCAGGTTAGATAGGGTTGCCGGGGACCTCACCGTGACCTTGTCCATGACCATAATATCAACTCCGATGCCCTCTGGACATCGATGCCGGCGCCACCTGCTTTACCCA
>MVPZ01000191.1 GCA_002067045.1 Methanomassiliicoccales archaeon PtaB.Bin134
AGACGGAGCCTCCGTTGAAAAGCCTGTCCTTCGTGCTGGTCGGTGCGGTCATTCTGATAGTGGCCACAGACGCGGCGGTCAGGTCGGCAACGCAGGTGGCCACGATCCTGGGGATGAGCGAGTTCCTGATAGGTATCACCATCGTGACCTTTGGCACCACGACCCCTGAGTTCGCCACCAGCCTGCTCGCGGCATACAGGAAAAGGCCGGATATCGCGGTCGGCAACACCCTGGGGACGTTGGTGTTCAATTCCGTTTTCGTCCTAGGCGTCGGTGCGGTGATCGGGCCCCTCACGATGACCGAAGGCCAGATAATGCTTGGCATACTGCCTCTGCTCCTCTTCGGGGCATTGTTGGCAGGGATCGTGTACAGGCGCGAGGGGATCGGAAGATGGGAGGGCGTAGTACTGGTGACCCTCTACATTGTGTATATGGCAGTCCTGCTGTACTTCAGCTGAGCTCCCCGCAAGTCCATGGCGAGCCCCCCTTCTGTAGGAGGGCCTTGATATGAATAGGCGGGAAGGGGCTCGGGAGAGATATGGTCCAAGGCCTTCGCCGCGCGCGAGGGCGTCTACTGGAGCCTCTCCCTGAGAGTACTGGCCATGTCCATCTTTCTGGTCCAACGGATGGGCCATATGGCCGAGGGCGTGGTGAACGCCCAGCCGACCAATATCACGCTCAAGGCCGCGGCGACGGTCATAACTACGGGGATGTAGAACACCGCCTCCTCCATCAGGCCCGCGAACACCTGCGCCAGGAGGTAGGCGAAGGGGACCGCCAGCAAGGACGAGATCAGCCCCAGGAGGGCGGCCTCCACCAGCAGCGACCTTACCGTGAAGGAGCGCGGCAGGCCGAGTGAGGAAACCGCGGAGAACTCCAGGTCCCTTTCGGATGTAGAGACCACGACGGCGGATGTCGCCACCGCGAGCGCTATAAGCAGGTTAAGGACGAAGAAACCGTAGAAGAGGGAGATCGCGCTGGCCAGCAGGTCGTGGACCGAGCCCGCTGCATCCTCTTTCGGCTGGACGCCCGCAACCCAGGGATCGGTGTTTATGGAAGAGATGTAGCTTGTCAGCTGATCGCTGGACCTCAGGGACACGAACATGCCCTGGCAGACGTCCTCACCGATGACGGATGAGGCTTGGCGGTTGCTGGTGTAAACGGCGTTGGTCTGAAGGTCATCGACCACCCCAGTGACCATGAGCTCGATGCTCCTGCCGCCGAAGGTCAGGCCCACCATGCTGCCGGGACCTACCCCTAGCTCGCCTGCCAGCCTCTTGGCCATGACCGCTCCGCTGAAGTCCAGGGACCCCTGGCGGACATCGAAGGACCTTATGCTGGCCATTTCCGGGGAAGCGGTCATCACCACGCCTGTGGTCCTTCCACCCGAGGAGGCCAGACCGCTCAGCTTCGTGTAAGGCATGGCCTTCTCCACCTGCTCATTGCTGAAGCGTTCCACTGCCTCGCCCTGATCCCTGAGCGACGTGAAAGATATGGACACGTCCCAGAGGTAGGAGGAGGACTGCCCATAGATGTACGACGTGGAGGAGTCGAGCAGCACCAACCACGAGCCGGCTGCGCCCACGGTGAGGCCGACCGCCATCATGACCGCCACTGCCCGCTTGGGATCGCGGAACAGATTGCGGATACCAAGAGATGTCGACAGGGAGGTGCTCGGACCCCTCCATGTCCAGATGTGCGATCTCGGAACGTAGCTCAGGGCCGTCCGGATGTCCTGACGCAGCACCAACGCCACCGGGAGCAGGCTGGCGGCCAGCACCACGAGGGCGGTCATGAGCATGCTGATGAGGAAGGGGGCGGGGCTGAACGGCAGCACGACGGGTATACCTCCCATCATCTGCAGCGCCATTGACACCATAGCGACCGTGAACCCGTAGCCCAGCAGGATGCCCAGGGCTCCCCCCGCCAGCAATGTAACCGCGCCCATACCGAGGTACGATGCTGCGATGCGCCACCTCTCCATTCCCAGGGACATGAGCACCCCCATGTTCCTGGAATCGCTCACCACCATGCGGTACATGGTGATGAAGATGGAAACACCGCCGATGAGCACGAACACCAGGCTTATGGATGGCAGCATGACCGCCATCTTGCTCGCCCCCATGTCCATAAGCACGGTTGTAGGGTGGTCCTCGCTGAAGGTCATCGAGGATACGGGCAGGGAAGCGAGGGATGCGGCGATCACTTCCCTGGAGCCGCTGTCCAGCATAAGAGCTACCTCGTTCGCTCCGTGGCCGGATGCGGACATCAAGGTGGACAGGGGGACCATGACTATGGTCTCCCCTCCGGAGCCAGAGATGATAGCTCCGGCCTGGAGCTCGTTGAAGAGGTATTCGGGTGAGCGCACCACACCAGTTATGTCCACGCTCAGGGAGGTGCCGTTCACGAGCAGCTGGAACGTTCCCCCAGTGACCTTTCCACCTGCGATCACCACGCCCTCTGAGGGGGTGGTGAACAACCGGCCTTCGAGGAGAGTGAGGCGGCTGATGTCCGTCCTTGCGGGATCGGAGATGCCGATGATAGTGGCCTGGGACCAGCTTCCGTTCACCAGTACCTGCCCCGTCTCCTTCAGTCTCAGGTCAGACGCCTGCACGGGGAGGGACGCGAGCGCGCTGCCGATCTCCTCGGGGCTGCGCCCCTCGTACAGAGATACCAGCAGGTAGGGCATGCGGCTGTCGTCCAGGTAGGAGGAGGCGCTGGTCTCTATGACCTCCGAGCTGTACAGCCCCGCCGCCATCATGGCCAGCGCCCAGGCGATGATGAACGAGGACAGGGCCAGGCTGAGCTTCCTTCCCCGCAGCCTCCGCAGCATCATCTTCGATGTTAGGGACATGGGACCTCCTCACGCCTCGATGAGGTTGCCCCGCCTCAGCTCGTAGCATCGGTCCATGTGTTCCCGGAGGCGGAGGTTGTGGGAGACCACCACGAACGACGTTCCCTGCAACTTGCACGCCTTCGTGAGGACATCGAGCACGACCCCCTCGCTTCCCTCGTCCAGGTTGCCGGTCGGCTCATCTGCCAGGACCAGCTTGGGCCTCTTGACCAGGGCGCGGGCGATAGCCACCCTCTGCTGCTGTCCCGCGGACAGCTGCTGGGGGAAGCTGTCGAGCTTCTCCTCTATCCCCACGGCCTCCAGCTCCCGGATGGACCGCTCCCTCGCTTCCGGCCTTTTGAACCCCCTTCCCTCGATGGCCAGCATGACGTTCTCCAGTGCGGTGAGGGTGGGGATGAGGTTGTAGAACTGGAAGACGAAGCCGACATCGGTGCGGCGGTAATCGTTGAGCCCCTTGCGGTCCAGGGACGTGATGTCCCGCCCGTCCACCATGATGCTCCCCGCATCGGGCCGTTCGATCCCCCCGATGGCGTTGAGCAAGGTGGTCTTCCCCGAGCCCGATGGGCCCATGATCATCACCATCTCGCCCCGCTCCACCGATAAGGCCAGGTCCGACAGGACCCTGGTCTCCTCATCCCCGCTGCGGTAGGCCTTGGATAGCGCCCTCACACTCAGGAAGCTCATGTCGATCCCTGAGGACCGTGAGGGCTTTGGAGGGAAAGGATATTGTGCCGTTCATTCACGGTAATACTTATACAATGATGACAGATGATAGTGTATGCGCAGGATCACGATAGAGATCGTTCCCGACCACAGGCTCAGGGAGATCATGAGGCCTCTGATGGAGCACATAGAGGAGATGGAGATGGTCGAGCTGCTCCGGTTGGACCTCCAAAAAGGGTTGAAGGTCGTGGTCCTGAGGATCAGATTGGCCCCGGGGTCCACGGTGGATGACATCTCGTCCACGGACCTGTTCGACATAAAGATCGTGGAGGTCATGGAGCAGAAGGGCAACGAAGTGACATGCCTGATGAAGGTCAGGACACCTGAGGGGTTCGATGATGTCCGGAAGAAGGCCGACCTCGACCTGACCTGGACCCAACCTATGAAAATATCCCGCGAAAAGATCGTATACAGCTTCATAGGCGAGGATGAGCCGATCAGGAAGGCCATAGGCCTGCTGAAGGAGTTCGGGGTGAATGCCAAGATAAGCATTCACAACACGTCGTTCACCGAGGGTGACCCCCTGTCCCTCCTGACCGAACGGCAGAGGTCGATCATGATCACGGCCAAGAAGATGGGGTACTACCGTTACCCCCGGGAGGCGGGGGCGGAGGATATCGCCAGGGCCCTGGGGCTTTCCACCTCCACGGTGACAGAGCACCTTCGCAAGGCCGAGGTCCGCCTCATGGGTGGGATCCTTGCCGGGTACTGACCGGTCTGGCACCAGCCCTTGGCGATTGGTCATCTCGCAGGGGCGAATGATCGATCGGACATCTTGAGCCTTCATTTTTCCCGCGGGGGACCGCCCGGTGCCCGCGTCCCTGCCGCGGGACAACATTATTAACGGCGACATGCCTAGGAGCAGAGGCAGATGAAGGCACGCTCGTTCGTTCTTGTACTCGCTATCGTCGTGGTGATGGCGGTCGCCATCGTACCTGTGTGGTCAGCATTGAGCGGCACGCTGTTCCCGTCATCGAGCGCCAACGTCAACTTCCCGGAGTACAATCCGTATGCGAGCGGAGGCACCTGGTACAAGGGACAGCTGCACAGCCACTCCACCCGCTCGGACGGCGAGCTCGGTCCGTCCGACGTCGTCGCCCGGTATGCTGGTCTTGGCTACAAGTTCATCGCCATCAGCGATCATCACTCGGTGACGAAGATCAGGGGAAGCAGCGTGCTTGTGCTGGGGCAGGAGTACGGGAAGGGCTCCACCGAGTCTGGGCTGGAATATAAGCCGCACATGAACGGGATAAACATATCCTCAGCTCCCTCAGAGAACCTGCCGCTTCAGAAGAGGATAGATGGCATCACTTCCCAGGGCGGCATCGTGGTGCTGAACCATCCTACGGCGTTCTTGTTCTCCTACAGCCTGAAGGACCTGAAGGAGCTACGCAACTATACTGCGATAGAGATCTACAACGGCTATAGCGAAGGTCTCCTGAGCGGTGATGCGGTGTCCCTATGGGACGGCATCCTGAGCACGGGCAGGTTGGTCTGGGGAACGGCAGGCGATGACGCCCATTCAGCAGCGACCTACGACAAGGGCTGGATAGAGGTGAGGCTGAGCGGAAAGCTGACCACTGCCAGCGTCATCAATGCCATAAAGAGCGGCTCGTTCTATTCCACCCAGGGCCCTACAATCGATGACCTGAGGTTCAACGGCACCACCTTCACCGTCATCAGCCCCGATGCTGATTGCATCAGCTTCTACGGCCGGGACGGAAAGCTCCTGGAGACCGTTAACGGAGGTTATGCCAACTACACCGTGAAGGGAGGCGAGGGGTACGTCCGTGCGGAGGTCTCCGCTGATGGACTGAAGGCCTGGAGCCAGCCTGTCTTCGTGGGCACCAGCTCAAATACGATGACGGGCAGCTCCGTCCTGGATGTCGGTTCATCGTATGTGGCCCGGAGCTCGGAACCCGTGGGGGATTAGGGGCTCGATCGTCCAAGGGCCCCACTGCTCGCCACCCTCTTTCTACGGCTACCTTGACCTTGCTCCCGCAATCTCAGCTGCGACCTTCCGACCGCCCACTATGGAGGGAAGGAAGCCTATCCCGTTGCACGCGGTATTGTACCAAAGCCCCGGCACGTGGGGATCCTTTCCGACCAGCCTGATCCCGTCCTTGGTGTAGCCCATGGGACCGTTCCAGCACATCATGTCCTCGTCTCGGAGCGCACACGTATAGGAACGGGCGAGGAAACCGTCGATCCGAGCGTAGACGCCCGGAGGATACTCCGCGCCGTGGTCCAGCTCCTCCGATATGGTCTGCTGGGGCCCGCCTACGGTCACCAGATCGTTACCGTTCAGAAGGAAGGGGCGTCGGGTGAGGTAGAAGTACGGTTCCTCCTCCGGGTCCCCCTCCTCGTGGAAATATGTGAAGGCTCCGGGGGCGGTCCTATCTTCTGAGGTGTGGGCGACCATTGACGCCACGTACCTACGCAAGGAATCGGATATCTTGGGCACGGTGGAGGATTCAAGCTCCGGGAGAGGGTATCCGTTGGTGCACAGCACGGCCGCATCGGCGGATACTGCCGTACCCTCCCCGAAGGAGATGCTGGAGACAGGGCTCTCCTCGTGGAGGACGAACCTCCCGGGGTACCTGTCCAGGAGGTGCCTGGCGATGGCCCGGCTGAGCCGCCCGCTGTTGGCCAGGGACGCCGGTGCGGAGTAAGCGGCGATGTACTTTTCCCTGGTACAAAGGACCTCCTTGAGCCTGGATGGGGTCGCGGTCGAGACCATTTCGGCCAGCACTGGGTCGATCTCCACCTTTGGGACCAGGTCCTCATCGAGAATCAAGGGATGAACGGGAGCGCCGTACAACAGCCGGAGCTTCATCTCCTCCAGCTGCTTTTGGACCTCGGTCACTGAGGAGAGGCCGGTCCATATGGTGGTCTTGAACAGGCCGTCATGATACCCGATGCTGTTGCATATCTCATCCACCCTCTGGTGTCCGGAGCTTATCTCATTGAGCATGGAGGCGATTTCAGCGCCAGGGAGCGAGCCCAGCAGGTCCTTGAAGCTTCGTTCCACGGACGCGATCCCTTGACCCCCGTTCCGGCCCGATGCTCCGTAACCGACCTTGGTCCTCTCCACCAGGGTAACGTGGAGGTCGCTCTCCTGCAGTAGATAATAGGCGGTGGAGGTCCCTGCGATGCCCCCGCCGATGATCACTATGTCCGTCCTCTCCTCAGTGGCTAGGGGTTCACCTATCGGACGGTCGTCCATCTCCTTGATCCAGGGTGAGACGATCTCACAAGGCATGGTGTACCTGAAAAGTGAGGAAGTACAATTAACTCTCCTC
>MVPZ01000192.1 GCA_002067045.1 Methanomassiliicoccales archaeon PtaB.Bin134
TATTCCGCGCGTCCGGAGCGCACCGCGTCGAAGAGGTCCACGAACTCCGGGCATTCCAGCGTCTCCGCTTCCGGGCTCCAGGCGAACACCGCGTCCTCGCTGTAGGCCCCCTTCACTCCCTGGAAGGCGATCATCATGTCAGCACCCGAACAGCTCCTCGTGCACCGCCCTGGTGGCCCTCTCCAGGTCGGCCTGGTCCACCGTGAAGTGGTATGCCACCAGCGACGCGCCCGCGGAGATCAGCCCCACGTTCACGCCCTCCTTGGCCACGGCCTGGAACACCCTGGAGGCCAGGCCCTTGTGGTGCCCCAGCCCCTCGCCCACGATGCACATGAGCGCGAAGTCGGTGTGCGTCTCCACTCGGGTCGCACCGCCGGCGGCCAGGGCCTTCTGGGCCTTGGCCACGTCCTTGCGGTCCACCAGCAGGGCGATGCAGGTCAGCGAGGTGACCACGCTGTAGATGTTGATCTCCGCCTCGCGCAGGATGGAGGCCACGTCCGCCAGCACTCCCAGCCGGTATCCGGTCCCCTCCCCGAACACCTTCACCAAGGACAGGTTCTTCATGCAGGAGATGGACTTGATGCTCTTGTCCACGTTCTCCAGGCCGCCGATGGCCGTGCCCGGGGCCTCCGGCCGGAAGACGTTCTTCACCCGGATCTCGATGTTGCCGGAGCGCGCAGGCTCCATGGTCATGGGGTGCACGACCTTCGCTCCGAAGTAGGCCAGCTCGGCCGCCTCGTCGTAGCTGAGGCGGGGGATGGGCCGGGCGGACGGAACGATCTTGGGGTCCACGCTCATGAACCCGTCCACGTCCTTCCATATCTCCAGGGAGGAGGCGCCCATGGCGTTGGCCACCGCGGCCGCGCTGTAGTCGCTGCCGTTGCGTCCGAAGACGGTGACCGAGCCCTCCGGGGCCCGGCCGAAGAAGCCGGTTATGACCGGGACCACATCGTCCTGCAGGGCCTTCATCAGCCTCGGGCGGATGTTGACCCGGGTGGCCTCCATGTTGACCGTGGCCGTGCCGTACTCCCCGTCGGTTATGATCCCCAGCTCGTCCGCGTCCATGGGCCGGGCCTTGGCACCCATCTCGTTGAGCAGCGCGGCCAGCATGATGACCGACAGGCGCTCTCCGAAGCACTGCACGTAATCGCGGATGCGCGGGTTGACCTCCTCTATGTAGCAGGAGCCGTAGAGCATGCGCTCCAGCTTGACCAGCTTGGAGACCAGCTCCTCCATGGCCTTGGCCTGGCACTTCTCCGTGCGCAGGGCGTCCTTCACCAGGTCGGTGTGCAGCTTGGTGATCTGTCCCATGAAGGCGTCCACGTCCTCCTCGCTGCGCGTGCGGGAGATGAACTGCACCAGCATCTCGGTGACCCCGGTCACCGCGCTAAGCACCACGGCCTTCTTCTCCCTCTCGGCCACCACGATCTCGGCCACCTGGCGCATGCACTCCCCGGTCCTGAGCGAGGAGCCTCCGAACTTCAGTACCTTCAACCACGCCACCTCTTCTTGACCATGTGCCGGGGGGTCTCCACCACCGCCCGGTCGGCCTCCTCGCGGGTGAGGCCGGCGGCCAGGGCGATCTGCAGCGCGGTCTGCATGTCGATAAGGTCCCCCGGGGAGTGCGCGTCGGTGTTCACCACCATCAGCGCCCCGGCCTGCTGGGCCATGCGGGCCACGTGTCCGTTGGTCTTGCAGTGCGAACCCCGGGAGGTTATCTCCAGGGCCACCCCGTTGTCCCGGGCCAGCTGGGCCTCCTCCAAGGTTATGAAGCCGGGGTGCGCCAGGATGTCCACCTCCGGGTTCAGCACCGCGGCCATGTTGGTCCCCCGCTCCACCGGCTCGCTGATGGTCTCCCCGTGCACCACCACGATCTCCGCGCCCAGGCGGCGGGCCTTGGCCACCACCTCGTCCAGGCGCCGGGCGGGCACATGGGTCACCTCCACGCCCACCAGTACCTTCATGCCCCACTCCGAGGCCAGCTCCGCGTCCCGGCGGGCCTCGTCGATGACCCTCTCCAGGTTGCTCAGGGAGACGTGGTCCGTGAAGGCCAGTATCTTGGTCCCCTTGACCAGGGCCCGGCGGGCCAGCTCTATGGGCAGCAGCTCGCCGTCGCTCAGCAGGGTGTGGGTGTGCAGCTCGGCCCTCATCTCCTCCTCCCGGCCAGCTTGCGGTAGACGTCCTCCCAGCCGGCCTCCATGCCCTCCACGGCCACCATCAGGTGGTACAGCAGGTCGGCCACCTCCCAGGACTGCTGCTCCACGTCGCGGTCCTTGGCCGCCAGCAGCACCTCCCCGGCCTCCTCCACCACCTTCTTCAGGCGCTTGTTCTCGTCCGCGAACAGCTTGCAGGTGTAGCTCTCCTGGTCGGGGCTCTCCTTCCGCTCCCTGATCACCCGGAGCAGCTCCGGGAGTATGGCCGCGGTGCCTTCCGTGTCCCCGTACACCACCTCGTCGAAGCAGGACATGCGGTCCAGGTGGCAGGCCACCCCGGTCTGCTTGACCCTGACCAGCAAGGTGTCGTTATCGCAGTCCAGCTGCATGGAGACGATGTCCTGCACGTGGCCGGAGGTCTCCCCCTTCATCCACTGGGCCTGCCTGGAGCGGGAGTAGAAGTGCGTCCTCCCGGTGCTCAGCATCTGGCGGTAGGCCTCCTCGTTGGCGTAGGCCAGCATGAGCACCTCGTTGGTGACGTGGTCCTGCACGATGACCGGGATGAGGCCGTTGGCGTCGAACTTGGGGGCGCTCATCTCACCTCAACCCCGTTCTCCCTCAGGTAGGTCTTCACGTCCCGCACCGTCCACTGCCCGTAGTGGAATATGGATGCCGCAAGCGCGGCCTCGGCCTTGGTCTGCTTCAGCACGTCCAGCATGTGCCGGGGTGAACCGCATCCCCCGGAGGCGATGACCGGGATGTCCACGGCCTCGGCCACCGCCCTGGTCATGGGTATGTCGTAGCCGTCCTTGGTGCCGTCGGCGTCCATGCTGGTCAGCAATATCTCACCGGCTCCCAGGTCCTCCACCTGGCGGGCCCATTTAAGCATGTCCAGCCCGGCGTCCCGGCGCCCGCCGTGCGTGTACACCGTCCAGCCGCCGGCGTGGCGCTTGGCGTCGATGGCCACCACCACGCACTGCGATCCGAAGTCCTTGGCGCACTCGCCGATGAGGTCGGGCCTCTGCACGGCCACGGTGTTCATGGACACCTTGTCCGCCCCGGCGTTGAGCGCGGAGCGCATGTCGTCCTTCTCGCGTATCCCGCCGCCGACGGTGAGGGGAACGAACAGCCTCTTGGCGGTCTCCTCCACTATCCCCAGCAGGGTCTTGCGGCCCTCCGCGCTGGCGGAGATGTCCAGGAAGACCAGCTCGTCCGCGCCCTGGCGCTCGTACTCCTCGGCCATCTCCGGCGGGTAGCCCACGTCCTTGAGGTCCAGGAACTTGATGCCCTTGACCACCTGTCCGTCCTTGACGTCCAGGCAGGGGATGATCCTCTTGGTCAGGCTCATCTGCTGCTCACCCGGGGGCGGTCCTTGGTGCTCAGCTCGCTGCTCCTCGGCCGGACGGCCGCCTGCAGCGCCTTGCCCAGGGCCTTGAAGGAGGCCTCGATGATGTGGTGCTCGTCGTAGCCGCGCAGCACCATGATGTGCATGGTGATCCCCGAAGACATGGCCAGGCTGCGGAAGAAGTGGGTGTAGAGCAGGTCCGGGCAGTCCACGTCCGCGTACGGCCTCTCGATGATGTCCACCGCCGCCTGCACCAGGGCGTCGTCCATGGGCAGGAGGAAGGAGGCGGTGCGCTCGATGGGCGCATCGCCCAGGCACTGCTTCAGGGTCTTCCCCAGCACTATGGCCACGTCCTCCACCAGGTGGTGCACGTCGTCGCCCTTGGCCTCCATGGTCAGGTCGAAGGAGGCGTATCTTCCCAGGGTCTCCACCATGTGGCGCAGGAACTGCTCCTCGCACTCCACCTTGGCATCCCCGACCCCGTCCAGGTCCAACTTCAGGCGCACCTCGGTCTCCCGGGTCTTCCGCACCACCTCAGCTTTGCGGTCCATGGCCTCATCTCCGAATGACGTTATGATTCAATTTTCCAGTATAAAGTGATAATCCCACCACCGCCTCCTCCGCGCCCATGGCCTCCAGCCTCTCCACGTCGTCCATGGTGGTGACCCCCCCGGACACGATGGTCAGGTGCGGGCAGGCGGAGATGAACCTCTCCACCGCCGCCGCGTCTATCCCTCTGGCCTGGCCCTCCACGTCCACGTTGGTGTAGAGCACCCCGGCCAACGGCATGCCCGCTATGTCCCGGAACACCTGTTCCAGCTCCAGGGCGGAGTCCTCCTTCCAGCCGTGGGTCTGGATGCGCCCGCCCTTCATGTCCATGGCCAGGACCATGCGCCCGGGGAACCGTTCGGCCATCATCCCCAGCCACTCCCGGTCCTTCAGGCCCTTGGTGCCCACGATGGCCCGGTCGGCCCCGCAGTCCAGGAAGTATTCGGCGACCTCGGTGGAGCGGATGCCCCCGCCCACCTGCACCGGGACCTCGGCCGCCTGCACCACCGCGCGGATGGCCTGGGCGTTGTGCCCCCGGCCCAGGGCCGAGTCCAGGTCTATGATGTGCAGGCGCCGGGCGCCCTTGGCCTGCCAGTCCATGGCCGCGGTCAGGGGGTCGGGCAGCACCACCTGCTCGGTGCCGGGAACCCCTCCCACCAGCTGGACCACCCGGTGGTCCAGGATGTCCACGGCCGGGACGATCCTCATCGGCTCCCCTCCGCGAACTCCACGAAGTTCCGCAGGAAGCGCAGGCCGGAGGCGCTGCTCTTCTCCGGGTGGAACTGCGTGCCGTAGGTGTTGCCCTTGCGGAACAGCGTGGGGATGCGCCCGTAGTAATCGGTGAAGCCGGCGGCCGAACCGTCGTCCGGGGCCCCGTGGAAGGAATGGGCGAAGTAGAAGTGGTTGTCCCCGACGCCCTCCATGATGTCGTCCTCCGAGTCAACCTGGTTCCAGCCCATGTGCGGGATGCGCGGGGCCTTGAGGCGGACCACCCTGCCCTTCAGGTAACCCAGGCCCGGGCTGTCGCCCTCCTCGCTCTCCTGGAACATGATCTGCATGCCTATGCATATGCCCAGGCAGGGCACGCCGTCCTCCATCCTTCCCACCACCGCCTCCCGGTGCGGGAGCAGCCGCTCCAGGGTGCGGTCGAAGGCCCCCACCCCGGGGAGCACCATGCACTCCGCGTCGGCCAGCAGGGACATGTCCTCCACCACGGTGACCGTGGCCCCGCAGATCTCCAGGGCCTTCCTTATGCTGTGCAGGTTGCCCACCCCGTAGTCGGCCAGCGTGATCCTCAGAGGCATTCCCCGAGCACCTCCCGCAGTTTGTCCAGCAGGATGGTGTTCATCTCCCTGGTCCCGATGGTGGTGCGTATGCAGTTCTCCAGCCTGCGCACCCTGCCGAAGTCCCGGACCAGCACCCCGCGCTCCGCCAGCGCCTTGGTCAGGGTATCCGAGGGCACCGTCGAACGGAACAGGATGTAGTTGGCCTCCGAGGGGAAGACCTGGAGGCCCAGGTCGCGCAGCCCCCTCTCCAGGAAGGGCCGCTCCTCGTTCACCACCCGCACGCTCCTCTCCAGGAACTCCCGGTCGCGCAGGGCGGCCAGGGCCACCCTCTCCCCCACCAGGTTCAGGGAGTAGGGTATCTTCACCTTCTGCATGGCCTCGGCCATCTCCAGCCCCGCGGCCATGTAGCCGATGCGCA
This sequence comes from Methanomassiliicoccales archaeon PtaB.Bin134, assembly GCA_002067045.1. The sequence goes on from MVPZ01000192.1 coordinate 5,752, forward strand.
TGCCCGCCAGCCCGTAGGCCTTGGAGAACGTCCTGGTGACGATAAGGTTCTCGTAGCGGTCCACCAGCGGCAGGAAGGAGCGGCCGGCGTACTCCCCGTAAGCCTCGTCCACCACCACCGGGCGGTCGCTGCCCTCCACCAGGGCCCGGACGTCCTCCTCGCGGAAGGTGTTGGAGGTGGGGTTGTTGGGGGTGCAGATCAGCACCAGCTTGCCCTCGGTGGACAGCATCCTGTCCACGTCCAGCTGGAAATCGTCGTCCAGGTCCACGGTGACCGAGCGCCCGGCGTTTATCTTCACGAAGAAGGAGTGCAGCACGTAGGCCGGGTGGGCGGTGATGACCGTCTCCCCCGGCTCCACGAAGGTCTTGATGATGATGTCCAGGGCCTCATCGGAACCGTTGCCCACCACGAAGTTCTGCGGACGGAGGCCGTAGAGCTTGGCCAGCTCCTCCCGCAGCCCGTCCCCGTAGGTGCTGGGATACTGCCCCAGGTTCAGCCCCGCGCACTCCTGCAGGGCCCGCACCCCCGCGGGGTTGGCCCCCAGGGCGTTGGTGCTGGTGTCCATGCGCAGCTTGTCCCCCACCTCGGGGTTGTAGTACAGCTGCAGGTCCCGGCAGGTCGAACGTACCCAGCTTCTGTCCATGTGGGCACCTCAGGGGACCATGCGGTCTATGGGGGTCAGCAGGATGCCGGTGGCCCCCATGCGCTTCAGCTTGTTGATGGCGTCGAAGGCGTCGGACTTGTCTATGACCACGTGCACGGCCACCACGTCGTCGCGGCCGATGATGTTCATGATGGTCGGTCCGGCGATGCCCGGGAAGGCCCTCTTGACATCCTCCAGGGAGGACTTCGGAACGTCGGCCATGAGGTACTTCTTGTTCTCGGCCTCGGTGACGCTGAGCATGGCGGAGATGATCTCCTGCACCTGCTGCTCGCATCCCTCGTAGGCCTTGCGGTTGGCTATGACCACCGCCTGCGACTCGGCGATGACCGCCAGCTCGCGCAGGTGGTTCATCTTCAGGGTGGAGCCGCTGGAGACCAGGTCCACGATGATGTCCGCCACCCCCAGGTGGGGCGCTATCTCCGCCGCCCCGCTGATGGAGGAGATCTCCACCCTCTTGCCCAGCTTCTCGAAGTACTTGCGGGTCAGGTTGGGGAAGGACGTCGCCACCACCAGCCCGTCCGGAAGGTCCTCCGGACGCTTGACGTTCATGGAATCGGGCACGGCCACCGAGAGGCGGCAGCGACCGAAGTTGAGCTCGTATGGAACCACCACGTCCAATCCGGACTCCAGGACCAGGTCCAGGCCGGTGATGCCCACGTCCACCGCTCCCTTGTGCACGAACCGGACGATGTCCTGGGCCCGGAGGAACATGACCGCCAGGTCCTGGCGTTTGACGTTGGCGTAGAGCCTGCGCTCATCGCCGTTCTCTATCTCCAGTCCAGCCTGCTTGAGGATCTCGATGGACCTCTCGCTCAGCCTTCCTTTGTTGGGTATGGCCAGCCTGAGTGTCATGTGATAACCCTTGGCATCTGCCATCAATGGGCAATTGCTACTTATATTTACTGACACACTGGTCATGCGCACGCGCCCGTCCATGGCAGAGTGTCAATTCCCGGGGCGGGGACCAATTTTTCAAATATACCCGGCTCGCATGCGCCGCATGATGTCCGAGGACGGGTGGAAGGAGCTGTGGGACGGGGTGATCTCCCGCTCCCCCTACCGGGCCTTCAAGGTTCAGAGGTCCCGGCTGGTCCAGCACTGGGATGAGGTGTCCAGGGACTATGACACCGATTCCATGTCCCTCATCGACGAGAGGATATGGGAGCTGCTGGAGCGCATGTCCGCGGTCCCGCCCGGCGGAAGGGCCTTGGACGTGGGGTGCGGGACCGGCGCCCTCACCGCCCGGCTGGCCTCCTCCTGCTCGGGGGTGCTGGGACTGGACTTCTCCCCCGGCATGCTATCGGTGGCCCGGGAGCGCTGCTCCCGGCTGGGGAACGTGGAGCTGCTGTGCTCCGGCTGGGAGGAGTACTCCGCCGGACGGGACTTCGACCTGGTGTTCTCCTCCTTCTGCCCGGCGGTGGACGACCTGTCCTCGGTGCTAAAGATGGACTCCCTGAGCAAGGACCGATGCTGCATAATCTCCCTCGGAGGCTCGTCCGGGGACCGCCTGGCCTTCGACATCTGGGAGGAGCTGGGCCATCCCGGGCTGACCATGGACGGCTTCGACCCGGAGTTCCCGCGCCGCCTGCTGGAGGAGATGGGCGGGGAGCCGCAGCTGCGCAGCTTCGGGGTGCGGGAGGAGACGGTCATCCGCCGCCAGGACATGGTGCGGCACCTGGCGCGCTACTTCTCGCTGTTCCACCCGGTGGACGGGAGGGTCATGCAGGCCATAGAGAGGAAGGTGGGGCAGAGGTCCCGGGGCGGCCTGCTGACCCTGGTGGAGGACCGCACGGTGAGCGTGCTGGTGTGGAAAAGCCTCAGCGCTAGAAGCGCACCCTGGTGATCAGGTCCCTGGGCACGTCGCAGCGCACCAGCTTCCCGACCTCCCCGCCCAGGGCCAGCTTCCCGCCCACCATGGCCAGGGCCCCCTTCACGCCCTTTATTCCCAGGACCTCCCGCATGGCCTTGTCCATCAGGGTGACGTCGTCCTCGGTGATCAGGTTCCCCAGCTTGGTGGCGCAGGCGTCCGCGAGCGCCACGTCGTCCGAGATCACCGTGGCCAGGTCCGCCCGGCCCAGGGATATGGACGGGCCCACCGTCCCCGAGGAGGTGCATATGCCCAGGAGGCCCTTGGTGGCCGGGACCTCCATGGCCAGGTAGTTGGGGGTGTGCTCTCCGGCGTACAGCCCCACGGTCACCGTGCGGCTGGTGCGCATGGCGATGTCCCCCCCGTTGTCCACCAGGCAGTGCTTTCCACCGGCCTCCAGCACCGCCTCCACCGCCCTCTGGCTGATGGCCCCGGCCACCGCGGCCATGGGCCCCACCTCCGCGCGCTCCGCGGCCTGGCACATGTGGCGGACCACCTGCCCCATCCCCTCCTCCAGGGGATAGGGGTCGAAGGTGGTCCTGAAGTAGGGGTCCCTGGCTATGAAGGCCTCCACCTCCTGGCGGGCCTCCAGCACCGCTGCCTCTGCCAGATGGAGGTACTCCTCGTCCGCCTCGATGGTGACGGCGGTCTCGCGGTACTCAAAATGTCTTCTCATATCCGGAACTTCATGGCTCCCGGCGGGCAGGCATCTATGCACATCCCGCAGGCGATGCACCTCTCCGCGTCGTAGCGCACCTTCCAGGCCGGCCTCTCCATGGTCAGGGCCTCCACTGGGCATATAGATAGGCACATCCCGCAGTGGGTGCAGCGCTCCTCGTTCTTCTCCACGTAGGTGACCAGCTCCTTTACATCCACCTTGGCCTGCTCCAGGTACTTGACGGCCTCCCGGATGTTGGCGGCCTTGCCGTCCACCTCCATGAGCAGTCGTCCGCCCAGCTCGCGCACCTCGGCGCGCAGGATGTTGATCTTCAGGTCGTAATCCTTCACCAGGCGGTAGACTATGGCCTCGTTGACGATGTCCGGGCTGAAGCCCAGCATGTACTTCTTCTTGGCCATCAGACCGCCTCCTCGCGGGACCGGACCTCCAGGGTTCCGGAGCTGCGGTCCTGGGGCAGGGGGGCCACCGGCTCGGTGAGTAGGAACTCCCCGTTCTCCACGCGCTCGGCCAGGGTCTCCGCGATCTGCCTGGCCTTGAGATAACTGGACATGGAGGAGGTGCGCACCTCCTTGCCGAACAGCTCGATCTTGCCGGAACGGAGCTCGGCGTAGGAGACCTGCCTGATCGGATGGCGGTTGCGCGATTGGACCGAGTAGTCGATCACCGGGGCGAACAGCTGCTCGTCGCTCACCGCGCAGCCCTTCATGACCTCCTCGTCCAGGATGGGGATCGGGATGCCAACGCCCAGGGCCAACGACACGCCGTACCCCGGCAGCGTCAATGCCCTCAGGAACTCCGGGGACATCCCCCTCAGGTCCCCTATGGTGGCCAGGTTGCGGGCGCCTCCCATGGGCACCCCGAACCTGGTCTCCACGTTGGTCTTGAACTGGGTGCCCTCCCAGGCCACGTACCCCGTCCCCCCGCCCAGGAAAATGCGCGTGCCGATGCCCACGGTGCGCAGGGTCGGATCGTTCATCAGCGGGGACAGCTGCCCGGCGCTGGAGTAGCTGACGTTGCCGTACCCCGGGAGCAGCTTGCCCATGTAGGTGTACAGGGTCCGCTCCGAGGAGTTGGTCCCCGCGGCGTAGTTCTGGTAGGCGTTGCGGGGGTTGAACAGGTAGGCCTGGTTGATGGTGTTGAGGGATATGAAGGTGTCAATGTCCCGGCGGGGGTAGCAGTCGCTGCCCCCGGAGAGGGCCTTAAGCCGCACCGCCTTGCCGGACACCAGCTCCTCGATGACGTGGGCCCCGCCGTACTCGGCGTGATCGTCGGTCCGGAGCTCGGTGGCCCCGATGTAGGCGTCCACCGCGGCTATGCCCGTGTACGCAGGCACGTCGTTCAGGCTGACCCTCTGCATGCGGATCGGAGGTTCGGAATGGCCGAAGTTCAGGAAGGCGCCGGAGGAGCACATGGCCCCGAAGGTCCCCGTCGTCACGACGTCCACCTCCCGGGCCGCCTTCTCCACGCCCTCGCTCTGGACGTAGGGCACGATCTCCTCGGCGGTCATGACCACCACGTCCCCGTCCCTGATCTTCTGGTTTATCTCCGCGACCGTCCGCTTCATCCGGCACCCCCTCAGAGGAACTTCTTGGCCTTGGCCAGCTCCGCGTTCAGAACCGAACCGCCAGCCCCGCCCCTCAGGGTGTTATGGGAAAGCAACCAGAGCTTGATATATCCTTTGCTCTCGCGCACCCGGCCCACGGAAACGGCCATGCCCCTGGCCCTCTCCGGCTCCCCGGCCAGGGAGTCGGCCGCGGGCTGCGGGCGGTTGTCCTCCTTCATGACGATGATGGGCCTGACGGGGGCGGTGGGCAGCTCCAGCCTCTGCGGTTCGGAGCTGAAGGACTCCAGGGCCCTGGCCACGTCCGAGGCCTTGGCCGCCTTCCCCAGCTTCAGGACCACCGACTCCAGGTGCCCGTCGACGACCGGGACCCGGGCGCAGCTGGCGATCATGTCGAACTCCGGGCCATGCACCCTTCCGTCCTTCAGGGTCCCCAGCATCTTGTAGATCTCCTCCTCCATCTTCTCCTCCTCGTTCTTGATGAAGGGGACCACGTTCCCCATTATGTCCAGCGAGGGCACGCCCGGGTATCCCGCCCCGGAGACGGCCTGGTAGGTGGACACGTAGCAGGCCTTAAGGCCGAAGCCCTGGTATATGGCCTGCAGGGGCACCGCCAGCCCGGTGGTGGAGCAGTTGGCGTTGGTGACGATGAAACCCCCGTTGGCGAAGGTCCCCTGCCCCCTGACCATCTCCAGGTGGTCAGGGTTGACCTCCGGGATGAGCAGCGGGACGTCCTGGTCCATGCGGTGCGATGCGGCGTTGGAGAACACGGCCACGCCCTCCCCGGCCAGGGAGGTCTCGTAATCCCCGGCCACGTCCGAAGGCAGGCCGGAGAAGGCCGCCCGGCAGCGCCTGCCGATGGCCTTGGGCTCCAGGGCCTCGATCCTCATGCTCAGGGTCTCCTGGTGGAAGCGCACGCCCTTCAGCCTGAGCACCTCCGCCAGGGTCTTGCCCTCCGATCTCTCGGAGGCGTAGAGGCCGCCTATCTCGAAATAGGGATGGTCCTCCAGCAGCTGCACGAACCTCTGTCCGATCATTCCCGTGGCGCCTAGGACCGCCACCTGTGTCTTCTTCATTGCTTCACCTCGAAATACTTCCTTCCTTCATGCATTATCCTGATGAGATGGGAGCGGTCCTCCTCGGAACCGGCCTCCTGGACCTCCCTGAGGGCATCGATCAGCTTCTCCAGCATGTCCCGGTTGTAGGGGTTCAGATGCTGGATCTCGTAGTAAAGGTTTGGGCTCTCCCGGGACACGCTGCTGCTGGTCCTCATCTGCTTCTCGAATGTCGTACTGGCCACCCTGCTGAGCTCCTGGTAGCTGAACCCGCTGCGGCGCAAGGCCTCGAAGAACGCCAGGTTGAGGGCGTGGCTCAGGCCCAGGACCACGGAAATGATCCGGTCGTGGTCCTCCACCGGCATCTCGATCACGTTGGCCCCGGTGCCGTTCAGCAGGGGCATGAAGCGGGCCACCGCGGTGTCCGAGCCGCAGTTGCATACGATCAGGTTCCGGGCGAAGATGAAGGACGCGGTGGGGCCGAACATGGGGTGGATGGAGCAGACCAGCAGTCCCTGGTCCGCGCCCTCCTTGAGCACCTCCACTATCGGTGATTTCACGGAGGCGATGTCGAACACCAGCCCCTTGGGCCGCATGGCGAATATGGAGCGCAGGGTGTCGGCGGTGGAGGAGATGTGCGAGGAGACGGCGATGACGTCGGCCTCCCTGACCCCCTTCTCCAGCTCCACGTTGGGGTATTCCCCTCCCGGCAGCTGGTCGTGCACCTTGACCTCGTGGCCCCGGGAGGCGAAGAAGCGGCACAGCCACTGCCCCATGGCCCCTCCCCCGCCCACCACCAGCACCTTCCGGGGCTTCATGGGCCGGGGCAGCCGGGCCTGGGCCTCCACGGACTCCCGGACCAGCAGCGCGGAGAGCTCCATGGCCGCGGCGTCGCTGATCCCCGCGTCCCTGGCCCTGGCCAGGTACCGGTCGCGCACCTGCTCCTCCACCCGGAGGTCGCGCACCGGCATGGCCTTCTCCACCTTCTGGTGGCCCATGCTCAGGGCGATGCTCATGCGCTTCTTGATCAGGTCCATTATCTCGTTGTCGATCTCCTCGATCTTCCAACGTATGCCTTCCACGCTATCAGTCAACGGTACCACCTCTCATGCTCAGGTCCGCCAGCGCCAGGGCGGCCGCGGCCTCTATGACCGGCACGGCCCTCGGCGCGATGCAGGGGTCATGTCGTCCCTCTATCTTAAGTTCGGTCTGCCTACCGCTCCTCACGTCCAGGGAGCGCTGGGCCCTGGCGATGGAGGCGGTGGGCTTGATGGCCGCCCGGAACACCAGGGGCATGCCGTTGGTTATGCCGCCGAGTATCCCGCCGGCATCGTTCTTGGCCGTGCGCACCCTCCCGTCCACCAGCACGAAGGGGTCATTGTGCTGCGAACCCCGCATGGCCGCGGCCGCGAAGCCCGAACCGAACTCGATGCCCTTGACCCCGGGCACGGCGAACACCATCTTGGCGATCTCCCCCTCCACGGTGTCGAAGAACGGCTCCCCCAGGCCCATGGGCAGCCCGTCCACCACGCACTGCACCACCCCGCCCACGCTATCGCCGTCCTCCCCGGCGGACAGTATCTCCCGGCGCATGGCCTCCGCCAGCTCCGGGGTGGCCGCGCGCACCTCGTTGGAGCGGGAGAGCAAGGCCTCGGCGAACCCGCGGTCCTCCTGGTCCCTCACGCTCCCTATCTGCCTGACATAGCCGGCGACGCGAACCCCCCGCTCCTCCAGGAGCATCTTGGCCACGGCGCCCGCGGCCACCAGGGCCACGGTCATCCTGCCGGAGAACTGCCCCCCGCCCCGCAGGTCCGCGCACTCCGAGTACTTGGAGCGGGCGGTGAGGTCGGCGTGCCCGGGCCGGGGCACGTCCTTGAAGCGGTCGTACTTCCGGGAATCGGTGTCCCGGTTCATGACCACCATGGTGATGGGTCCGCCGGTGCTCTTACCGTCCACGATCCCGGACAGCACCTCCACCCGGTCCTCCTCCCTCCTGGGCGTTCCTATGCCGGCGGAAGGCTTGCGCAGGTCCACCTCGCCCTGTATCCTTCCCAGGTCCACGGGCATTCCCGGCGGGACCCCGTCCAGGACCGCTCCGACGCACGGTCCGTGGCTGGCCCCGAACAGGGTCAGGCGCAGCTCGCTTCCAATTGTGTTCATGGTATCATCTCCATAACCGCCCCCAGGGACCTCATGTCCTGCACGAAGCCGGGGTATGAGATGCGATGGCACTGCCCATCGCTTATGATCGTCTCCCCGTCGGCCACCATGGCGGCCACGGCCGCGGCCATGAGTATGCGGTGGTCGTTGCGCGAGTCCACCGTCGTTCCCTTCAGAGGGCGTCCTCCGCGGACCACGCAGCCGTCCGGGGTCTCCTCGATGTCCGCCCCCATCTCCTTCAGGAAGGCCGCGGTGGCCGCGATGCGGTCGCTCTCCTTCAGGCGGACGTGCGCCGCGTTGTGTATGCGGCTCCTCCCCTCGGCGCAGGCGCACAGCACCGCCACCATGGGGAAGAGGTCCGGGGCGTCCCCCAGGTCGATGTCCGTTCCGTGAAGCCCGGCGCAGGCGCAGCGGAGGTCCGTCCCCCTCCATTCCACCTGGGCCCCCATGGCCTTCAGTATGTCCAGGAAGGCCCGGTCGCCCTGGGCGTCCGAGGGGTCGAGGTTGCCGACGGTCACCTCCCCGGTGAGCGCTCCCGCGGCCAGCGGAAAGGCCGCGGAGGAGAAGTCCCCCGGGATGGTGTAGTCCTGCGGGCGGTAGCGCTGCCCTCCCGGCACATGGAAGCCCTCCGCGGTCTCCATGAACTCCGCCCCGAAGCGGCGCATCATCTCCCTGGTGATGTCCACGTACGGTCTGGACTTCAGCGGGGCGGTGAGCACGATGTCCGTGTCCACCTCCTTCACCGCCGAGGAGATGAGCAGGGAGGATATGAACTGCGAGCTGACGTCCCCGCGTATGCCGGTCCTGGCACCGGCGTTCGGTCCCCGGACCGCCAGGGGCGCCAGCCCGTTCCCGCGGGTGCTCTCGCACCTCACCCCCAGGGAGCACAGGGCCTCGATCAGCGGCTGCATGGGCCGGCGGCGCACGCTCTGGTCGCCGGTGAGGACGGTGATGCACGGCAGCAGGGAGGCCACCCCGGCCATCAGGCGGATGGTGGTCCCGGAGTTGCGGGCGTCGATGACGTTGTCCGGGCATCTCAGCCTTCCGCCGGTGATCTCCAGGTCATCCTGGCCGGCCACGGAAGCTCCGAAGGCCCTCACCGCCTCCAGGGTGGCCAGGGTGTCCTCTCCCATCAGCGGCCGGCGCAGCACGCTGGTGCCCTCGGCCAGCAGGGCCAGGGTCATGGCCCGGTGGGTGTAGCTTTTGGAGGGGGAGGACATCACGCACCCGTTGGCGCGGGACCGGGACACCTTCAGCCTCACGGTCCCGCCCCCTGGAACACGTCCACCCGCAGCGCCCCGGGGCCCATGGCCCTGGCCACCGCCTCCTCCCTCTCCCGGTCCACGAACGCCGCCACCGCCGGCCCGGTGCCGGATATTCCGGCCCCCAGGGCCCCGGCCATCAGCGCGCCCAGGGCCATCTCCTGGTCCAGCCCCAGCGCCGCGCCGTAGCACAGGGAGTTCAGGGACATGGCCTTGCCGTACTCCCCGTTCCATGCCAGGTGGAAGGCCTCCTCC
>MVPZ01000193.1 GCA_002067045.1 Methanomassiliicoccales archaeon PtaB.Bin134
AAGGATATGCGTCTGGCAGGAATGGTATGGGAGCTGTCCGAACGCATGACCGGCATCGAATTCTCAGCCCTGATCGATGCCACCCCTCGGAGAAATTACTCGGGAAGGGGTGCTGAGGGCACCGCAATGCTTGATAATGAGAGTGAGCGATGACATAGGTGATGCGCAACATCGATGAACTGAACAGGATGACGCCGGAGAAGAGGAAGGCCGAGATCGCGAGCATGCGGACAAAGTGCCCTTGCGCGAAGTGCCCTACCTTCACGGAGTGCGCCAGGGAACGGGACGAGAAGTTGTTCTGCTTCTACGGACGGTCCCCCGACTGCGTCTCCCGTGAGCTGAAGTGCATCTGCCCCAAATGCCCCGTACATGCCGAGTTCGGTTTCAAGGGCCTTCATTACTGCACGCGGGGTGGCGAGAGGACGACACCCAAGAGGTTCTGAAACCGTGAACTATCCGCTCCTCACCATCTCGGTGACTGTGAAGCGCACCGTGCTTCACGCCAACTTTGAAATATCCACTTTTTTATGCAGGCGCATAGGATGTGGTGGTAGCCGACGACAAAACACGGTGGTTCTCGAATCGCAATAGTGGCGGCCATCATCGGGAACCTGGCCATCGCCGTCGTCAAGTTCATCGCTGCGGCCATCACCGGCTCCTCGGCCATGATCTCCGAGGGTATCCACTCCATCGTGGACACTGGAAATGGTGTGCTTTTGCTCCTGGGACTGAAACGGGCCAAGCGGCCTGCCGATGAGAGCCATCCCTTCGGCTACGGCAAGTCGTTGTACTTCTGGACCAACATCGTGGCCATATCCATCTTCGGCATCGGCGGGGGCATGTCCCTGTACGAGGGCATCTCCTACATCGGAGATGTGACCCCCAGCACGGTTCTGGGGGACCCCACCGCAGCGTACATCGTGCTCGCTATAGCCATATTGATAGAGAGCTCCTCCTTCACAATTGCTATCAAGCAATTCTTCCAGGCGAAGGGCGTGAAGAGCTCCATGGAGTTCTTTAAGGAGTCGAAGGACCCGAGCCTGTACACGGTGGTCCTGGAGGACAGCGCCGCATTGCTCGGCCTTGTCTTCGCGTTCCTAGGCATATACTTCGGCCACATGTTGAACAACCCCTACCTGGATGGAATGGCGTCCATAGCCATCGGCATCCTGCTGATGAGCGTGGCCTGGTTCCTGGCGCACAGGACCAGCGATCTGCTCCTCGGAGAGGGGGTCAGTGCGGAGAAGCTGGCGGACATCCGAAAGCGCGTAGAGGCGGACCCAGCGGTGGAACGCTCCGGTGATATCCTCACGATGTACCTGGGCCCGCAAGACCTGCTCATCAACATGGGAGTGTGCTTCGTCTCGGGTACCACGGCCGAGGAGATGCATCAGGCCATCCGGCGTATCGAGGCGGATCTCCGCAGGACATATCCCGAGACCAACAGAGTGTATATTGAAGCTGAATCGCTGC
>MVPZ01000194.1 GCA_002067045.1 Methanomassiliicoccales archaeon PtaB.Bin134
AACCCTGGCGGCGGCGCTGGTGCTCGGGAAGCGCATCACCCAGAGCAAGGGGCAGGCCGAGCAGCCCCACAACATTCCCCTGGTGGTACTGGGCGGGGCGCTGCTCTGGATAGGCTGGTTCGGCTTCAATGGGGGCAGCGCCCTGGGGGCCAACGGGCTGGCGGCCAGCGCCTTGGTGATGACCCACATCTCGGCCGCAGTGGCCGCCCTGATCTGGGGACTGATCAGCTGGTTCCATACCGGGAGGGTCAGCGTCCTGGGCCTGATCTCGGGGGGCGTGGCCGGCCTGGTGGCCATAACGCCGGCGGCCGGTTTCGTGAACGCCACCGGTGCCCTCTTCATCGGGGTGGGGGCGGCGGCGGTGTGCTACTGCGGCATACTGCTGCGCAAGAGGGCCGGGTTCGATGACGCCTTGGACGTCTGGGGCGTGCACGGCCTGGGAGGGACCTTCGGGGCCATCGCCACCGGGCTGTTCGCCACCACCGCGGTGAACCCCGCGGGCGCGGACGGGCTGCTGTACGGCGGAGGAGCGGACCTGCTGGTCGCGCAGGCGATATCCGTAGCGGTGGTGTGGGCCTTCGCCTTCGTGGTCACCGTGGTCATACTGAAGGCGCTGTCGAAGGTCATGCCCCTGCGCATGAGCAGGGAGGAGGAGCGCATCGGTGCGGATATAATCCAGCACGGCGAGAGCGCCTATTACCTGAGGTGATGGGGATGAAGAAGATCGAGGCGGTGATAAGGAGCGAGCGGTTGGATGCGGTGAAGTCCGGACTGGAGAAGGCTGGCATGAACGCCATGACCATCACCGACGTGATGGGCCGCGGGGAACAGAAGGGGCTGGAGTTCACGCATCGGGCCGGAAGGTATCGCGTGGAGTTCCTGCCCAAGGTCAAGATCGAGCTGGTGCTGGCCGACGGGGACGTCGGCAAGGCCATAGAGGCGATCGTGACCTGCGCGAAGACCGGCGAGATCGGGGACGGCAAGATATTCGTGCTGCCGGTGGAGGAGGTGATAAGGATCAGGACCGGGGAATCCAGCAAGGGGAAGGGTTGAGCACCCTCCTTCCCTATTTATCTTCATTTTTCCATCTACCATGCGTGACGCCCGAGGAGGTGGTTCGCAGGTTGCGGGAGATGGGGGACGGTACGCGGCTTCCGGGCATGGCCAGGTACGGCATTGCCACCGATGACGCGCTGGGGGTGAGCCTTCCCCGGCTCAGGGGCCTGGCCAAGGAGGTCGGGCGGGACCACTCCTTGGCCCTGGCCCTCTGGGACACCGGAATACACGACGCCAGGATCCTGGCCAGCATGGTGGACGAGCCGGACAAGGTGAGCGAGGGGCAGATGGAGAGCTGGGTCTCGGACCTGCGCTCCTGGGACCTCTGCGACCAGTGCTGCAACAACCTGTTCCGGCTCACGCCCCATGCCTGGTGCAAGGTGCGGGAATGGTGCTCCAGGGATGAGGAGTTCGTGCGCAGGGCGGGCTTCGTGCTCCTGGCCACCTTGGCCGTGCACGACAGATCGTCCCCGGACCAGAGGTTCGCGGAAACGATGAGGCTGGCCTTGAAGCATGGCCGGGACGGGCGAAACTACGTCAAGAAGGCGGTGAGCTGGGCGCTGCGGCAGATAGGGAAGCGGAGCCTGGCCCTGAACGCCGAGGCCATCGCCGTGGCATTGGAGCTGGAGGCGGGCGACGATCCGGCCTCCAGATGGATAGCCGCCGACGTGCTCCGGGAGCTCAGGGGCGAGCAGGTCCGGAAAAGATTGATGAACCGGGAACGCTGATGTGAAAGGCATGTTGGAACTGGAATACCTGGGACATTCCGCGTTCGCCCTGCGCGACGGAGAGGCTGAGGTGCTGATAGACCCCTACCTCTCCGAGAACCCCAAGGCCCCGCCCTCGGCCAAGGAGGTCCGGCCGTCGCTGATACTGGTCAGCCACGCCCATGGGGACCACGTGGGGGACACGGTGGAGCTGTCCAATCGTTTCGATTGCCCGGTCCTGAGCACGTTCGAGGTGGGCAACGTGCTGGCGGAGATGGGGGCGAAGGTCATCCCCGGGCACATCGGGGGAGATTTCGAGTTCCCCTTCGGCAGGGTGAAGATGTTCCCGGCCGTCCATTCCTCGTCCTTCGACGATGTGCACGTGGTCGGGGCCCCCTGTTCCTTCCTGGTGACCATGGGCGGCCACAGCGTGTTCCACGCCGGGGACACCGCCCTATTCGGGGATTTGGCCCTCATCGCCGAGGAGACTGTCGTCGAGGCCGCCCTGCTGCCGGTCGGCGGGGTCTACACCATGGGCATCAAGGACGCCGTTCGGGCGGCGCGCTTGCTGAGGGCCGTGAAGATGGTGCCCATGCACTACAACACCTGGGAACCGATAGCGGTGGACGAGGGGGAAATGAGGGAGGCCGTACGAGAACAACCTTTCGAACTGGTGGTGCTCAGGCCCGGGGAACGGACCATGCTCTGAGGTGAAAGGTTTTTTATCAAGGCGGTCATGAAGGGAACTGCCATGCTCAGAGTGAAGGCGCTGATCCTGTTGCTGATCGCCGCGCTGGTCGCGGTCGCCCTCAGCCCTGCCGCCGCGGCCTCCCCCTCGGACGCCTCCATCATCCAGGTGGAGCAGGGGGCGGACCTTTGGGCGGGTGAGACGGCCTCCTTCAAATGGGTGGTCTACAACGACGGGGCCGACCGCATGCTGGTCATCCCCCGGATGATGACCTCCTTGCCGGAGCGTCTCTCCTACACGCTCGAGCCCACCTCCTGGGTGCTCGATCCCCATCAGGGATTCGAAGTGTATCTCAACGTCAGCGCCAGGAACGATATGTATCCCGCCCTGGTCCAGGCCTCGGTGGTCTTCAACGTGACGGACATGGTCTCCACGGCCTCCGAGGAGTTCGCTTCGTCGGTGTCCCTGAACGTGCGCTCCATATACGCCTTCCAGGACCGCGAGAACAGGATCCTGGGGATATGGGACAACTTCCTGCCCGCGCCTCTGGACGGCAACCTTGGAGCGTTCGGGGTGAGCATACTGATCTGGCTGGTGGTGGCCTTCGTGGTGTTCGAGGTATTCGGACCCTCCTTGAGGCGCCTGACCGCGAGGTCGGCCACCAAGTGGGACGATATCATAATCGACGTGGTGAAGTGGCCCCTCTTCCTGCTGTTATTGGCCTATGGCACGGTCTCCTCCCTGGAGATACTGGAGCTGAACCCTGCGCTGGTGGCCGACCTGGAGCTGGCCTACCTGGTGGCCCTGGTGCTCATCGCCGCGCTGCTGGCCTACCGGATCCTGGTGAAGATGGTCCTGTGTTGGGGCAAGGAGAGATGCGACGACCCGCGGTCCGGGAACGGGGATGTGATGGTCAATGGAGTGGAGCTCCTGGGCAAGGTGGTCATTCCCGTGGCCGCCGCCTTCATCATCGCCGGGATATTGGGAATGGACCTGGGAGGGGCCATACTGGGAGTGGGATTCCTGGGACTGATCGTCGGCTACGCCACCAAGTCCACCCTTTCCAACCTTTTCTCCGGGCTGCAGCTGCTGGTCGATCGCCCCTTCAAGATCGGGGACCGGGTGCCCCTGGAGGACGGCCATACCGCCCAGGTCCTGTCGGTGGGTCTGCTGACCACCAAGCTGCTGGACCTGGACACCTCCGAGGAGGTGATCGTGCCCAACTCCCTGCTGGAGAGCCAGGTCATCATCAACATGAACGCCCCGGACACCCGCTTCAAGGTGAGCGTGAAGGTCAGGGTGTCCGACCGCGAGGACCCCAAGAGGATAGAGGAGCTCATGATGGAGGCCTCCCGGCGCACCCCTCAGATACTGCAGGGCGGCAACGCCCCGGTGGTGCGGGTCTCCGAGGTCAAGGAGGGGAGGATGATGCTCACCATATTCCTGTGGGTGGATGATGTGGCCAACCGCCACATCGCCCGCACCGAGTACCGATCGAACCTCTACCAGGTATTGGGGGAGAATGGCGTGGAGATCGCCATCCCCCGCACCCGGGTTTGGCTTAACCGGGAGCAGGTTCGAGGACCCTAGCCTTTCCTCCTCCACAGGATGTAGCCGACCGCCGCGGCCAGGGCGATCATCGCGATCACGGCTATCGCCATCAGCATGCCGCTGTCCCCGCCCTCCCGGTTCTCGGGGCTCATGGTCCGGACCACGTCCTCCTCCTCCCCGGGCTCCAGCACGACCTCCATGCTCAGGGACACATACCCCTCCTTGGTGGCGTTGAAGCTGTAGGCCCCGGGGGCCAGCGTGAACTGGAAGTCCCCGTTGGAGTCCGTGGTGGCGGTCTCGCCGTTGCTGCATTCCACCAGCACGCCGGGGATGGGGGCCCCCTGCTCGTCCTGGATGCGGCCCGTGAGCACCGCCATGCCGTTGGTGGTCGTGAAGTTGAAACCGTACTGCTCCATGGCGTTCCCGGCCAGGTCCCTGCCGTTCACCATCAGGTGGAAGACCGCGGCTGGCTCCAGGTCCTCGTTGACCTGTATGCTCAGCGTGGTGCCGTTCCAGACCATGCTCCCTTCCACCCCGGACACGTTGACGGTGGCGGTGTCCATGGCCTCAGAGAAGACAATGGTTATCAGGGGCCGCAGCGGGGCGCCATCATCGTTCGGCGAGCTCGATACCACGGTGGGCGGGGTGAGGTCGACGGAGAAGTGGCACTGGGCGGTGGCGTTGTTGCCCGCGGCGTCCCAGACCCTCACGCTGAAGGTGTGCCCGCCCTCGGCAAGTCCGGTCATGGCGTAGGTGGTGTTCATTCCCACGTTCACCCAGGGGCCGGAGTCCAAGCGAACCTCGGACCCGACCACGGACGACTGGTTGTCATGGGCGGTCCAGGAGACCTCCAGAGAGGTGGAGTTCATCAGCGGCGAGGGGCACTGGACCTCGACCCATGGGTCCCCGTTCACCGTGAACCCGACCGTGGCGGTGACCTGGTTTGATAGTAGATCGGTCGCCCGTACCGAGAAGGTGTGCCCTCCCTCGGCAAGCCCGGCCATGAGGTAGGTGGTGTTCATTCCCACGTTCACCCAGGGGCCGGAGTCCACGCTCACCTCGTACCTGGCGAGCCCACTCCCGTTGTCCCATCCCTGCCAGGAGGCCTGCACGTCCACCGACTCGAACGATTGGCCGGACGCCGGGGAAGTTATCGCCACCTCCGGAGGCGCGGAGACGTTGAAGGCGACCGAGGCGGTGATCTGATTGGACAGGGAGTCCATGGCCTTCACGGAGAAGGTGTGCCCGCCCTCGGAAAGTCCAGTCATGGCGTAGGTGGTGTTCATTCCCACGTTCACCCAGGGGCCGGAGTCCACCCTCACCTCATAACCGCTTATGGACGAGTCGTTGTTCCAACCCTGCCATTCGGCCTGGACCTCCCCGGAGGGGAAGGTCTCGAGCGGGGATGGCGCGAGGATCACCAGGTCCAGGGCGACGGACACCTCGAAGCCCACGGAGTCCGTGGCCTGGTTGGTGCGGTTGTCCACCGCCATGACCTGAACGGTGTGGGCCCCTTCGGCCAGGTCTGTGACCTCGTAGGAGAGGGCCAGCCCCACGTTGATCCAGCCCGCGGAATCCACCCTTATCTGGTAGTGGTCCATGCCTGAATCGTTGTCCCCGCCCTCCCAGGTGACGGTGGTGCGCGTGGCCCCTATGACCTGACCCTGACCGGGGGATGTGATCCTCACATAGGGAGGTGTGGTCTCCGAGAGCCCCACCTCCTCGGACGGGGGCGCCCGACCATGATCGGTGCAGGCCACGATGCGGTAGGCCACGTCCGCCGCCCCTGCGGGGAACGTGTCCACGTATGTCGTAAGGTCCGTGGTGGCCAGAAGGGAGAAGCCGCTGCCGTTGACCGAGCGCTGCACCTCATAGCGCACCTCATCCCCATACAGCACATAGGCAGGAGGACTCCAGGCCAGGTGCACCGAGCCATTGACCGCCTGTATGGAGGGCGATGTGGCCCTGGCCACCGGTCCGGTCAATGGATACAGGTCGTCCCCGGCCGGCTTGTCGATAACGTACGGATCGTCCACGATGTCGTTCCCGTCGGCGTCGGGCGAGGTCCAATCCGTCCAGAGGTTGCCCAGGAGGTCGGTCTCGTGATACCAGACGTTAGAGGAGCTGGTATCAACGCACTGCGGGAGGTTGGGATCGTACGTGTCGGTGGTGAGCGCGTTATGATCGAACACGTTGAGGAAGAGATCGTTCCGGTTGGTGTTCGCCGCAAGATAGATGGCTTGCGCATAGTTGTAAGAGATCTCGTTGGAGACGAAACGGCAGTCGTTCACCCCGCTGTTCAGGTACACGCCAATCCCGCTGGGGTTGCCTGCGTAATCGCCCTCCGTGAAGTTGTTGGATCTGATCAGGTTGCCCTCCAGGGTGTTGTTGTCCACGTTCGCCATGTAGATGCCCGCGGACATCCCGGTGTTGCCGACCTTGATGTTGTGGGAGACCTCGTTCCCGGTGACCGTCGCCCAGGCGCAGTTCATCATGTAGAGGCCGTAGATACCGCTGTAATTGCTCGTCGGAGGGTTCAGGGCGCTGTTGCCAGTGATGATGTTGCCCGAGATGATGACCTCCGGAGAGGTCTGGACAATCATCGCGTAGACGTAGGCCCATTTGCTGGCCAGAATGACGTTGTCGCGGACATCGTTGGCCTGCACCAAGGCGTCATGGCCATCGGCCAGGTGAATACCGTACATGTAGGTGCGGGCGTAGCTGCTGTTCATCATGGCCAGGGCCTCGTTCCCGCGGACCTCGTTGTCCATGAGCACCGGCCTGGTGTCGGAGAGCGAATGAACGCCGTATACGCGGGAGTTGGAGTTGGAGGCCAGGGCCATGTCTGTGTCCACGAGATAATTGTCGCGCACGATGTTGTCCGTGATCTGGATATCGGTGTTGGAGGTGCTGAATATCCCCTTGACCTCCACCCCGCTCCCGGACCCGTTCTCCCGGATGGAATAGGTGTCGTGGACCTCGTTCCCGCTGACCATCAGGGGTCCATCGTTCCAGAACAGATGGATCCCTGCGGCCTGCACCCCCGTTCCCCCGTTGTAAGAGATCGTGTTGTTGGCGATGATCGACCACCTCATCCCCGTCCCGTAGACCCCTTTCATTTGATTGTGCGAGATAACGGAATCGTTGAGGGTCAGGCCGACAGCACCATCCACCCTGACCCCCTCTATGCTGTTCGAGCAGCTCATCCCCTCCAGGGATATCCTCCCGTTGATGGGGCCACCAGCGTCATCGCCGACATCCTCTATGTGTATGGCCGCACCGTAATAGGTGAGGGAGGTGGTCCCGGCGTTGCTGACATTGGCGCCCACGACCCTGATGTCCAGCGGGTCGGTCCATGATGAGGTCCCGATGATGGAGATCCCGAACAGGCCGCCCTGGGCGTTGATGGTCCAGTTGAA
>MVPZ01000195.1 GCA_002067045.1 Methanomassiliicoccales archaeon PtaB.Bin134
TACACCGTTGAAATCATGCTCGATTCCCCGTTCCGATATTACTAGCTTTCGGGCAGATAATCGAAAGTGCGGACGTTTCCCATCTGCTGCAGAACCTGCCTGGCCCTCGCGGACGGGGACCGTGGCGCCCATTCCTGATCGCGCTGGAGGCGTCCATGCCAAGAAGAAAAGTTTTATGTGCGAAGGACCATGGGCTGCCATCATGAGGGCCTCCGCATTCCTGGTCGCGCTGCTGGTTGTGGGCATCGCTGTTGTACCTGGCATGGTGGCGGGCGCCGACAACATCACCCTCAGCGGCCATGTGGAAAGGGTCAACGGCAGCCCTTTTCAGGGGGTCACAATTTCCATCCGCAACATGGAGACCGATGTTTCCCTTGCCCCTGTCCTCACCAATGCCGGTGGCAATTTCGAGGTCTCCCTGCCTGCGGGCACTTACGAGATCACTGCTTCCTATGAGGGGTACAGGGCCACCACCTCCTACTCGAACATATCGAACAGCATAAGCACCCTGTCCTTCGTCCTGTACGAGGTTCTGGGAACGGTCAGCGGCCGGGTGACGGACGGGGTCACCACCCTGAGCAATGTGACCATCTCCCTCTTCAACTCCGTGTCCAACTTCTCCGCCCAGTCGACCTCACCCTACGGCGCCTTCAGGGTGGAGAACATCACCCCAGGGGTCTACATCATAAAGGCTTTCAAGACCGGCTACAACACCACCGTGTACCCGGACCCCATCACCATCGTCAAGGGCAGCGATGTGGTCATCGACCTGACGCTGGAGGCCTCTTCCAACTTCTACGGTGGGCTGAGCGGGAGGGTGGTCTACAACGGCAACCCTCTGGAGGGGGTCAAGGTCATGCTCTCCGGCGAGGGCATGGCCAACCAGGTCACGTCCACTGACAGCTACGGCAACTACACCTTCAACCAGGTGCCGCCCGGGGCCTACGAGCTCCTGCTATCGAAGAACGGGTACGTCGGCGCCACCTATGACGTGAAGATCTCACCCCTTACGCAGATAACCCAGGATGTGTCCCTTAAGAGGGATTCCCTCCCCGGGACCAGCGGCTTCGTGAGGGACTTCGACCTCTCCCACTCCCTCATGATCATAGCCCTGGTGCTGGCATTGACCATCAGCCTGGTGTCACTGTTGATCATGAGGCGCATACGTGGCCGGCCGGAACTCCTGGAGAAGGAGGAGCCGGAGCCGGGCGAGAAATCACAGGCCTAGGTCTCTCTTTATCATGGCCAGGTTCTCCTCTGCCCGTCGGTCCACCTGCTCGTACAGGGAGGTGCCGTGAGCGTCCATGGCCACCACCAGCGGTCCCATCTCCTCCGCCTCCACCACCCACAGGGCCTCCGGCATTCCCAGGTCCAACCACTCCACGCGCTCCACCCTCCTGATGCCGTCGGCCGCCAGGACCGCGGCCCCGCCGGTGAAGGCCAGGTACACGCATCCCCGCTCCCGCATGGCCTCCAGTGTGGGCCGGGACATTCCTCCCTTGCCGATGATAGCACGGACGCCGAACTCCCTGATGAAGCGGGGCTCCAGGGCGTTCATCCTCGCGGAGGTGGTAGGCCCGGCGGCGAGGATCTTCCAACCGCCGTCCTTCCGAGCTATCGGCCCGCAGTGGAACAGCACCCCATCCCTGAGGTCGAAAGGGACGTCCTCCCCCCGCTCCCGCATCTCCAGGGCGCGGATGTGCACCTCGTCCCGTCCGATGTGGACCCTGCCCTCGACCAGGACCTCGTCTCCCAGCTTCAGGGAGCGTACGGTCTCCTCTCTGAGCGGGGCCTTCAGCGTCCTCACCTCACCACCTCCCACCGCCCGTCCGGATGAACGCATGCCGTGGCCCTGCGAGCGGCCCAGCACTGCAGGTTAACAGCCACCGGGAGGGAGGCGGTGTGGCAGTAAGCCGTCCCGATCCTGACGCCCAGCACCGTGGTGCGCCCCCCCAGGCCCATGGGGCCCACCCCCGTTCGGTTCAGCGCCTCATGCAGCTCGGCCTCCAGCTCCCGGAGGGCGGGATCGGGACTATCCTCGGTCAGAGGGCGGAGGAGCGCCTCCTTGGCCAGCTCCACGGCGAGGTCCGCGGTGCCTCCGATGCCCACACCGACGATGGTCGGGGGGCAGGGCCTTCCTCCGGCCCTCACTACCGTGTCCAGAACGAAGCGCTTCACCCCCTTGAGGCCATCCGAGGGGGTGAGCATGGCCAGTGCGGACATGTTCTCCGAGCCCGCCCCCTTGGGGAGGACAGTGATCTCCGTGCGGGCCTCGCCCGTCGGCCTGTACACGATCCGGGGGAGGCCGCCACCGACATTGGTGCCAGGGTTCTCCCTGGTGAGCGGATGGACCGCGTTGGGTCGAAGGGGTATCTCCCTGGTCGCCCGCTCCACGCCCCTGTGGACCCCCTCCTCGATCTCAGCGCAGACCCTTCCGGAGACGAAGAAGACGGGGACCCCGGTGTCCTGGCACAGGGGCAGGGAGAGCCGCTCGGCCGCCTCCAGGTTCCTCAGGATCGTCTCCAGCTGCGTCCTGGCGATGTCGCTGGTCTCCTCCTCCACCGCCCTTCGCAGGGCTCCCTTCACGTCATCAGGGACGCGGATCACCGCCTCCCGAAGGATGTTCACCACCGCCTCCTCGATGACCGCCACCAGGTCCATGTTCCAGGGTATCCCTCCGCCGGATATATCACTTCACTGACCGGCGTCCGGCCTCCTCCAGCGCGTCACAGGGCCACAAGGATATATATCCAGGTCCAATAATCACACGAGCCAAAGGAGGAGAGATGTTGGGAGATCCTATTGTGATTCAAGGTCTGACCAAGGACTTCGATGGCTTTCGCGCCGTGGACGATCTCAGCCTGACGGTGCGCCAAGGGTCCTTCCTCGGCTTCCTCGGCCCCAACGGGGCAGGGAAGACCACTACAATCAAGATACTGACCAATCTACTGTCGGCCAGCGGAGGCTCGGCCTCGCTCAACGGCATCGACGTGGTGCAGCACCCCAAAGAGGCCCTGGCCCAGGTAGGTGCCGTGGTGGAGACCCCGGAGTTCTACCCATAC
>MVPZ01000196.1 GCA_002067045.1 Methanomassiliicoccales archaeon PtaB.Bin134
ACGTATATGTCCACGAAGTTGATCCAGACCTTCTTGCCCGGCTCGATGCACAGCTTCTCCAGGTCGATCATCTGGCTCTCGCGTATGCCGCGGTCGACCACCCTGGCCAGCTCGATGGAGTTCTCATCCGGGGGTCCGGACTCGAAGTTGGGGGAGGCCATGGGTATGAGCTCGGCGTTGGTGGACAGCACTCCCTTGTTGGGGGTGTCCGAGAACGGCTCGCCAACGCTCATCTTTACTCCCACGATGACCTCGGTGTTGCCGATCTTCACCCGGGAGGATCCCTCAGCGGTCTCCACCACATTGGTCTGGATGGATATCTCCCTGAATTCGTCCCAGGCCCTGCCGTCCACGCGGCGGCCGTCGGCGATCAGCTTGTGAATGTGGTCCCTCTTGATCTCGGATACTATGGATCTTGCCATCTTCAGGCCTCCTCGGTCATGGGCTGGATGTCGTCCTTGGCCTCTTCTTCATCACCGTTCACGATGGCGTAGCGGCGGCGAAGGGCGTCCTTCTGCAGCTCGTATATCTCCTGGCAGGCCTTCACGCCCAGCTCCAGGGCCCGGTCGAACTCTGCCTGGGTCAGGTGTCCGTCCATCTGCAGCAGCAGGACCTCCCCGGTGCGGGGGATCATGGCTATGGGCAGGTCGGCCTGGCCGTAGTTGTCCTCCTCCTTGTTCAGGTCCAGGACCACCTGGTCGTTGACCTTTCCCACGGCGACCGCGGGGACGATGTCCTTCATCGGTATGCCCGCGTCGGCCAAAGCGACCGCAGCGGCGGTCAGTCCGGCGCATCTGGTGCCGGCGTTGGCCTGCAGGACCTCGATGTACACATCTATGGACGTGCGGGGGTAGTTCTCAGTGAACACCACGTACTCCATGGCCTCGGATATCAGCTTGGATATCTCCACCGACCTCCGGTCCGGCCCGGGCCTCTTGCGGTCCGAGACGGAGAAGGATATCATGTTGTACTTGCACTGCACGATGGCCTTGGCCGGGTTCTGCATGTGCCGGGGGTGGCACTCCCGCGGGCCGTAGACGGCCGCCAAGACCTTGTTCTTCCCTATCTCCACGTACGCCGAGCCGTCGGCGCTCTTCAGCACCCCGGCCTCTATCTTCATCGGCCGGAGCTCATCAACCTTCCGGCCGTCTATCCTTATCCCGTTTTCATCGATGAGCTTCATATCAGAATTTCCACCCATAAGAACACCTCACTCTTCCTTGCTGTATACCGATTCCAGGAACTCCTTCACCCGCTCGGTCAGCTTGAGGGTCTGCGCACCCTCGTCGATCATCTTTATGGCCTGCTTGGCGTGGACCATGTCCTCCATGTTCCCGTCCATCCATATCCTGCCGTTGTTCCCCACCATTATGCGGCAGTTGGTGTAGGTCTTGATCATCTGGATCATGGAGCCGTTCTTGCCTATCACCCTGGGCACCTTGCTGTGGGAGATCTCCACTATCTGGCCTCCCTGCAGCTTCCTCAGCCCCTGCTCCTTCATGGTAACCTGCACCCGCTTGGTCTCATCCACGGACAGGACCTTGGCCAGGAGAGTGTCTCCCACCCCAAGGTACCTGGCGGTGTCCCCGAACTCCACCCTCCACGGGACCTCGTTGACGTGCAACGGGGCGGGGTAGGGGGAGAAGATGTCCACCAGCCAGTTCGAGGGTCCGATGTCTATGACCTTGCCGATGATCATGTCCCCGGGCGCGGGTATGTACCTTCCTCCCAGGGGTATGACGTTCACGAAATTGGACTTGACGCTCTTGATGCCCAGCATGGCGGCGAATATCTTGCCGTCCTGGACAAAGGTCCCCTCTCCGGGCTTCATTGACCCGGAATCCAAAAGGTCCCCGGGAAGCACCAGTTCTCTGGTCGCGCTCTCTTTGTTCATTTTATCACTCTTGGAATGTTATTTATGATGTTACTTCAGCTGCTTGGTCTCCACGTTGCCGTGGGTCTTGGCGTTCAACCTGTGGAACAGGTCGTCCCGGAGGCCGGCCGGAATCTCCACCACTCCGATCCAGTCCCCGTTCTTCTGCCATTCTTCCTTGATGATCTTCCCCATCTCGGCCATGTCCTCGTAGCAGCGCCCGTACTCGTCCGCCTTCAGCTTCACGGCGATGCGCACCTTGTCGAAGCGTATGGGGATGAGGGGCCGCAGCTTGTCCATGACGTGCTGGACCTGGATGTCCACGGGCTTGAAGGGGTCAATATGCACCTTGGCCTCCTCCATGGCCATCTCGATCCGGGCCGGGGTATGGGGCCCGCCGGTCTGGGGGTTGATGGCGTTCCGGGCTATGGTGGCGATGATGCGCAGACGCTTGCTCTCCAGCATCTCCTTGCGCTGCTGGGCGGTGAGCTGCACCTCTCCTTTCAGGATGATGACCTTGGCTATCTCCACCGCGTCGGTGGTGCCGAAGACCTCCATAAGCTTGTCCTCTGCGGCCCTGGTGCCCTTGCTGGAGTTCTTGAAGATCTCATCGATGACCATGTGGTCGATCAGATCGATCTCCTTTCCATCCTTCAGGTGGTTGACCACCTTGGGGTCTATGAGGACCTCGAATGTCTCGCCGTGGGATTCCAGGCGGGCCACGATCGCCTCTTCCAGGTCTACCATCTACCGCTCCGGTTCACTCCTGGTTGACCTTGGCGATGAAGGTTTCCACCTCGGACTCGTCCAGGCGGCGGAAGTTGTCCCCGTGGCGCACCACGCCGATCTCCACGGCCTTGGGGTTAAGCTTCTCCTCCTCGGTGGCCTTCTTCAAGGCCTTGAGGCCCAGGGTCACGGCGTCCTCCATGGACATGCCTTCCTGGTAATCCTC
>MVPZ01000197.1 GCA_002067045.1 Methanomassiliicoccales archaeon PtaB.Bin134
GCTGATGCTGCTGATGCGCTACCGCTCCCCGGAGAACACCCGGCCCACGGAGGCCATGTTCGTGGTGGCCACCGGATGGCTGGCGCTCACGGTCCTGGGGGCCATTCCCTTCGTCATGCACGGGATGGGGGTGATCGATGCCATATTCGAGACCATGAGCGGGTTCACCACCACCGGGTCCAGCATCATGATGGACATCGAATCCTGGCCCAAGAGCATCCTCTTCTGGCGCAGCTTCACGCAGTGGCTGGGCGGGGCGGGGGTGATCATGATATTCGTGACCATCCTGCCCATGCTGGGCGTGGGCGGCCGCAACCTCTTCAAGAACGAGTTCCCCGGGCTGGACGTGCAGAACTTCTCCGCCCGCATCCAGGAGGAGGCCCGCAAGTTCCACTACATATACGGTTCGCTCTCCCTGCTGCAGCTGGTGCTGCTGCTCATCACCGGCATCGGGGTCTTCGACTCCTTCTGCGTGATGTTCTCCACCATGTCCACCGGCGGCCTGTCTCCGCACTCTGAGAGCATAGCATTCTACGGTTCCGCAAGCGTGGAATGGATAGTCATCATCTTCATGTTCCTGGCCGGCACCAACTTCTACCTTCACTTCCAGGCGATCGTCACCAGGGATCCCAAGCGCTACCTCCGCAACACCGAGTTCCGCATCTATCTGCTGCTGGTCCTGGCGGCCACCGCGATCATCACCGTGGTGCTGTGGGAAACGGCCTTCTACGACCTCTTCGACGGCGTTCGGACCTCCATGTTCCAGGTGGTCAGTCTGATGACCTCCACAGGTTTCGCCACCACGAATTACCTGGGCTGGGACCAGGCGGTGGTGTTCATTCTGGTGGCCCTGCTCATCATCGGCGGCAGCACCGGTTCCACCGCTGGAGGTCTGAAAGTGGCCCGTTTCTTCCTGGCCCGGGAGTTCATCGCCTCCGCGCTGCACAAGACCGTGCACCCCCGTTCCATATTCACCGTGAAGATAGATGGCCGGCCGCTGAGCCAGGAGGCTCTTTCATCTGTCGTGGCCATGGTAATGTGCTACTTCGCCACCGCCCTGGTGTCGGTGGTTATGCTCATTCTGCTGGGCATCGATCCCACCACCTCGCTGAGCGCGGCCTTCGCCACCCTCTCCAACACCGGACCGGGGCTGGGAGAACTGGGTCCATACGGCTCCTTCGGCGGGCTTCCGGACGCGGCGAAGCTGGTGCTCACCTTCACCATGTGGGCCGGGCGTCTGGAGTTCATATCCGTCCTGGTGCTGTTCACCCCGGTGTTCTGGCACGAGCTGATGAGGTACCGCGAGAAGTACGTCTGAGGTTCAGGAGCATCCGGTGATGCCCTGCCTGGCCGCGATATACGAGTACTCCGAGGCCATAGCCACCAGCTCCCGGACCTTGTCGTTGGCCGATTCCATTGTCGTGAGCAGCTCCAGCATGGTGGAGTCGGAGGGCAGGCCGGCATCCTTCATGCGCTCCAGGTGCACCCTGTACACCGCGTTGATCCGCGCGTTCATGGTCACCGTGCCCATCTTCACCTGGGCCTTGGTCTCGTCGTTGACGTCCAGGAGGCAGCCCCCCAGCTGCCGCAGGTTGTCCCTGAGCATCTCGTAAACCGAGGCCAGCTGCTCCACCTGGTCCTTGGGCAGGGTGCGGCCCTTCTCCCGGACCCCCGCGGCCAGGTCGCCGATGTCCTCGGCGTGGTCCCCCAGCCTCTCCAGGAGATTGGACATGCGCACCAGCAGTATGGTCCTCTGCCCCTCGTCCTCGGTGAGCGAACGGCGGGATAGCCAGAGGATGGCGTCCTCGATCTGATCGTCAAGATAATCGTTCAATGACTCGAGCTTGACCACCTTCTGCTCCGCCCGGCGGCCGCCGTCAGAGAGCGACAGGAAGGAGGTCTCCAGCAGTTCGTTGGTGACCTCCAGGCTGTGGCTGAGCTCCTTCTCGATCATCCGGAAGGCCTTGTCGGTATCGGGGGGCAGCTCCTTGGTCAGGTATCTTGCCCGGAAAAGGATCTCCTTCTCCTCCCCGGGGACGGCCCTCTCCACCACCTTCTGGAACTGGCGTATCACGACCAGGAAGATGATGGCGGTGATCACGTTGAAGATGAGATGGGCGTTGGCCACCTGCTGCCCGACGTTGCCGCCCAGGTCCAGGGCGATATCGGCCAGTGCTCCGGCCAGGGGGATGAATATGAGCACTCCGCCGACATTGAACAGCAGATGGGCCACCGCCGCGCGGCGGGCCCAGAGGTCCATCTTGGCCGAGGCGAACAAGGTGGTGGTGGTGCTTCCGATGTTCGCTCCCAGCAGCACCGGTATGGCCTGCTCCAAGGTCAGGAGGCCGCTGGAGGCCAGCACCACCATCAGCCCGGAGGTGACCGAGCTGGACTGCACCGCGGTGGTGAACAGCACTCCCACCAGCAGGGCGATGAAGAAGTTGTCCAGATTGGCCAGCAGGGAGAGTAGCTGAGGATCATCGCGGATGGGGTCGAGCGAGCCGGATATCAGCTGCAGGCCGAAGAACACCAGTCCGAAGTAGAATATCGGCTTCCCCACGAACTTGTATCTCCCACCGATCAGGCCCCAGACGAACCCGGCCAGGATGAACACCGGACCGAAGGCGGTCAGCTTGAAGGCCACCAGCTGGGCGGTTATGGTGGTACCTATGTTCGCGCCGATTATCACGCCCAGGCTCTGGGAGAAGGCGATGGTGCCCGCGTTGACCAGGCTTACGGCGATGACCGTGGTCGCCGCGCTGGACTGCACGGTGGCCGTGAGCAGGGCCCCGAACAGAGCACCCCTCCAGCGATCCTTGGTCAGCTTGCCCAGGGTCTCCCGGAACCGCTCCCCCACCGAGGAGATTATCTCCTTGCTGAAGTTCTCGATGCCGTACAGGAAGAGTATCAGGCCCGGAACGATGGCGAAGAGGAGCTCCCAGGAAATGGCGGCCATCCCTCGCACAATGCCCCTGGGGGGTAGATTACCATTTCTATTTACTTCCTGTGCGTCGGTGGAGGCAAGGAAAAACGCTTATCCCACCACCTCGGTTGAACATCCGCATGTCCAAGGTCAAGCGGAAGATCATCAAGATCGACGAGGAGAAATGCACCGGGTGCGGAGAATGCGTGCTGTCCTGCGCGGAAGGGGCCATCGTCATCAAGGACGGGAAGGCCAAGGTGGTCAAGGACATGTACTGCGACGGTCTGGGCGCCTGCCTGGGGCACTGTCCTGAAGGCGCCCTCTCCATCGAGGAAAGGGAGGCCGACCCCTTCGACGAGGAGGCGGCCAAGGCCTATGTGGCGTCCACGCGCAAGGACGAGCCGCACTCCTGCCATTCCTCCCGCCCCATGATGCTGATGCCTGAAGCGGCCCCCACGACAGGCGACAACCCCTCCCAGCTGAGGAACTGGCCGATACAGCTCCATCTGGCCCCGGAGGTCACCCCCGCCTACAAGGGGGCCTCCCTGCTGATCGCCGCGGACTGCACCGGTTTCTCCCTGGGCAACGTGCAAAGGGACTTCATCGCCGGACGCGTGGCCATCATCGGCTGCCCCAAGCTCGACGACGTGCAGTTCTACATAGAGAAGCTCTCCAGGATATTCGGCAACAACGACATCAGGGACCTCACCCTGATACGCATGGAGGTGCCCTGCTGCGGGGGGCTCAGACGCATGGTCCAGGAGGCCCTGAGGCTGAGCGGGAAGAGCATTCCCCTCCAAGAGTACATCGTGGAGAGGTACGGCGGCAAGGTGGTCAAGGTCACCGCTTAGACCGCTTGCCGGTCATCATTTCCACGTCCACGCGTATGATCGCGGTGAGCGAGAGGGAACGGGGATCGAAATCCCCGGAACCCGGGGAGTAATGTTCCATCAGTATACGAAGCCCCTCCTCGACACCATATGGATCGGTGACGATCTCCGCCTTGCCCCATCCTATTACGCTCTCGAACCTGGTGGTCCACTGGCAGGCCCTCTCCCCCTCTACCAAAGCCGCCTCTCCCTCCAGCTCAAAGCACACCCGGGGGTTGGCCCTCAGAACATCAAGTTTCCTTCCTTCCCTGGCGCAATGAAAGTACAATCTCCGGTCACGGTAACCGAAGTTCATAGGGACTATGTACGGCTCCCCATCATCAATCATGGCCAAACGGCAGACCTCCGCCCTCATGATGACCCGTTCCATCTCCTCGGGGTCCTTGATCTCCCTCTCCGCCTTCCTCATGTCACTCGCTCCTCCTTTTTCGAACCTGGGGGACGCCCCGTGCTCATGTCAATGGTCTCCCCATGAACACAAGGGCCAGCACCATCTTTCGAGCCATTAATCCTTTTCTGCCCTGCAAGGATGATCGAGACCTGCGTGAACGTCATCGGATGCGATCCGATCCCATCATTCGGTCCACCCATCCGCACATCGATTATATAGTTGGATGATATATCCAACAATCTCCAGGTGCGATCATGAAAGCGGCCGTGATGATGTCCCCAGGCGTTCTCCAGGTCACCCAGGTCCAGGAGCCGACATGTCCTCGAGGTGGGGCATTGCTCAAGGTCCTGGCCTGCGCGGTCTGTGGAACGGACATCAAGATGCTGGAGAAGGGACATCGCGACCTCACCTATCCGCGCATCCCCGGCCACGAGGTGGTGGCCGAGGTCGTGGAGGCCGACACCCCTCATTTGACGGTCGGCGATCGTGTGCAGGTATGGCCCGGCAGCTCCTGCGGACGCTGCAGGCATTGCCTTTCGGGCAACGACCACCTTTGCCCAGAGGTGCGCATAATGGGTTTCAACATGGACGGGGGGATGGCCGAGCTCATAGCTGTGGAGGACCTATCCCGCCTCAACCTCATCGGCCATGCGGATGCTTCCCTCATGACCCTGGCCGAACCGCTGGCCTGCTGCATCAACGCCCAGGAGAAGTTGGGCGTGGGCAAGGGGGACCACGTGCTCATACTGGGAGGGGGTCCGCTGGGATGCCTCAACGCGTTCCTGTCAAAACACATGGGTGCGGCGACGGTGACGGTGAGCGAACCACTTCCCGATCGCCTGCGTCCAGTCCCCAAGGGGCTCATCGACCGGATAGCATCTCCGGACACGGGTTCGCTAACGAAGGCGACCGAGGAGGTGAGCGGCGGTCAGGGCATGGATGTGATCATCCCCTGCACCCCGCAGGTGCGGCTGGACGAGGGCATATTCCGTCATCTCTCTCATAGGGGCCGGCTCTGCGTGTTCTCCGGTCCTGGTCGGGTGGATTCTGTGGTCCCGGTGGACCTCCGGGAAATCCATTACCGCGAGCTGACCGTGGTGGGCAGCTACGGGAATGCCAGCAGGCACTGCCGCGA
This sequence comes from Methanomassiliicoccales archaeon PtaB.Bin134, assembly GCA_002067045.1. The sequence goes on from MVPZ01000197.1 coordinate 5,340, forward strand.
AGCGGTGGGCCTACTAAAGAAGGCTGATATCTCTTGGATCATAACAGGAAGGTTCGGATCGAACGATATTGAAAGGGCTTTCGACCACGCCTCCGCCCGGAAGGGGCAGAAAGCGGTCGTGAGATTCTGAGGCATTATCATGGACATGGAGCTTAGGGAGTTCGGGGCCAAGGTCGACGCGTTGATCAAGGGAGAGCACATCGGCAGGGAGCTGACCCGGGAGATGTTCAGGGAGGTCCTGCTGAACCGGCAGCCCGACCTGCAGCAGGGGGCCTTCCTTGCGGCCATCACCTCCATATCCCCGTCGCCGGAGGAGATCGCCGGGGCCTGGGAGGCCATATATGAGATAGACACGGTCAAGGTCCGCCCGGAGGTGGACGGACCGCTGGTGGAGAACTGCGGGACCGGGATGGACCGCATCAAGACCTTCAACGTCAGCACCCTGGCCTCGGTGGTGGCCGCGGCCGGAGGGGCCATCATGGCCAAGCACGGGGCTCGGGCCATAACCTCCAAGTGCGGAATCGTGGACATAGCCGAGACCCTGGGCGTGGATGTGGAGTGCGATGCGGCCGTGGTCAAGCGCAGCATCGAGGTGGCCGGCATCGGGCTCTTCAACGGCATGAGCGCCAAGGTTCACCCCCAGGCCCTGTACCGCATCCTTTCCCAGGTCCGCTTCGGCACCATTCTGAACGTGGCCGGTTCCCTGGCCAATCCGGCCTCACCGGAGATCGGGGTCCGGGGCGTCTACTCCGCGGATATGGTAGGGCCGCTGGCCCTGACCATGCGCGAGATGGGGTACCGGAAGGGGATCGTTGCCCACGGGCTGGATCCCTCGGGCACCAGGGGCATGGACGAGCTGTCCACCCTGGGCAGGAGCATCATCGCCGAGTTCCACGAGGACGGGGAGATCAGCAGCTACGAGATTTCCCCGAAGGACATGGGGCTGCCCGTGGGGGCCGAACGGGACATCCTGAGCAGCCTGGACCGGGAATGGGAGGCCGCCCGCTTCGTCAAGGTCCTCATGGGCGAGGAGAAGGGGGCCCGCCGGGACATGGTGGCCCTGAACGCCGCGCCGATACTGTACCTGAACGGGAGCGCCTCCTCCCTGGGCGAAGGGGTGGCCGTGGCCTTGGACATCCTGGATGGCGGAAGGGGAATGCAAAAGTTGAAGGAATGGGTGCGGTGCCAGAACTCCGGAGACACCGGGGCCAAGATGGAGCGCCTGGAGAGGATGGCCGAGGCGCCCTGCCCGGTCTGAACTACTTCTTCTCCATCGATTCAAGCTGTTTGTACCAGTTGGCCATACGCTCACTGTGCTCGTCCACCGACTCCTCAGCGGTTATTATCAGGGCAGCCCTCTGCTCCTCGCCGTCCAGGTCCACCATGGGGTATTCCACGCTCTTTAGGATCCTCTGAACGAAGCCCTTCAGGAACTCCACGTCCTCCACGGTGCAGCTGCTGGGGAGGGTCATCTTGAAAACATGCATCTTCTGGTGGATGTCAAGATAATGGGTCACCTCGGCGGAGTCCAGCAGCGCCAGGAACCGGTCACGGTCCTTCCTGCGCTTGGAGAGATCCCTCATCCTCGCGGTCCACAGGGTCCCGAACTGTACCATCACGCCCTCTTCGCCAAAGACCTTCCACATGCGGCCAAAAACCGCCTGATGGGAATTAAAGGTTGTCATCGCCCGGGAAATGTTTATGAGAGGAAGGTGGATACTGAATAACCCATGCAAGTATTTGACACGGTCACCAAATGCCGCCGGTCGGCGTCCGCTCCCCTGTACAGATGGAGGGAGGAGTCCAGCACGCTGACCAAGGTGATGGCCGCCCTGCTCTTCGCCCTGCTCACCGCCCTGGCCGCCCAGGTCCGATTCGTGCTTCCGTTCACCCCGGTGCCCTTCACCGGACAGGTACTGATGGTCCTGCTAGGTGCGGTGGTTCTGGGCCGCTACGGCGCGCTCAGCCAGGTTATGTACCTGGGAATGGGGGCATCCCTCGGCTGGTTCAGCGGGCTGGTGGGCACGGCCGCCCTGGCCGGGGTCACCGGAGGGTATCTGGCTGGCTTCATCATCGCGGCCTTCCTGCTCGGGGAGCTGGTGGAGAGGCGCAGGGAATGGAGCGGCGCGCAGATCGCCGCGGTCATGTCCCTGGCCGTGCTGGTGATCTACGCCGCGGGCGCACTTCAGCTGGCCCTGGTGCTCGGGCTGAACGCCACCGAGGCCCTGGTCATGGGGGTGCTGCCCTTCCTGCTGGTGGACGGCATCAAGGTACTGATGGCCACCGCCATCGGGGGCGTGTTCCTGCGCCCCCGGGCCGCCTAAACCCTTATCACCCCCTTCCACCTAACAGGGACGGGAAAAGATGAGCCTGCTTCCGGAGCATTCACACTGCCTTCACTGCGACGACCCGGTGGACCTCGGTCAGGAGTACTGCTCAGAGGAGTGCAGGGTCCAGGCGCTGGCGGAAGTGCGCAAGGAGCGCAACAGGAACTACCTGTTCTTCGGACTGGCGGCGATCGCGCTGCTGGTCATCACCCTGGTGACCCTGGGCTAGCGTCCCGCTTTCATGGCCTGCACCGCCCGCAGGGTCCTGACCGTCTCCTTCACATCGTGCACGCGGAACAGGTGAACGCCCTGCCAGCAGGCCACGGCCGCCGCGGCCAGGCTGGCCTCCAGCCTTTCTGAGGGTTCCCCCCCAGCGATATTCCCGAGGAACGATTTCCGCGAGGCCCCGAGCATCACCGGCCTCCCCATGCACCGGTACTCGTCCATGCGGGACAGTATCTCCATGTTCCCCTGGAGGTCCTTGCCGAACCCCAGGCCGGGGTCCACGGACAGCCTTTCCCGGGGGATGCCAGAGGCCACCGCCTCATGAACCCTCCCCTCCAGGAAGGCGTAGGTGTCGCCGACCACGTCAAGGTAGCGGGTGTCCTGCTGCATGGTTGACGGCTCCCCCCTCATGTGCATGATGATGGCCGCCGCCCCCTCCTCGCGGACCACGTCCCGCATATCCTCCCTCAGGCCGGAGACGTCGTTCACCATGACCGCGCCGGCCCGCAAGGCCTTCCTGGCCACCTCAGCGCGGCGTGTGTCCACGGAGACCGGCAGTCCGACCTCCTCGCTGACCCTGCGCACCACCTCCGAGATGCGCTCCCATTCCTGGTCCAGGGAGACTGGGACGGAACCGGGGCGGGTGGATTCCCCGCCAACGTCGATCACGTCGGCCCCCTCCTCCTTCATCTCCATGCCCCGTCGCACCGCAGCCTCCGCATCCAGGTGCCTTCCGCCATCGGAAAAGGAATCGGGGGTGACGTTCAGTATGCCCAGCACCCGGGGCCGGGAGAGGTCCAGGCGGCCCCCGGACCATTCGAAGGCCGGGGGCTCGGGATCGTAGCGGTGCCGCAGGGCCTCGCCCATCTCCATGACCCGGCTGGAGGCCCCGGACATCAGCAGGTTCTCCAGGGCCAGCAGGGTGATGCTCACCAGCGCCCGGTCCCCCCGGCAATCAAAGACCATGCCCCCGCGGGGCGCGAGCTCCTGGCGCAGGGCCTCCCTCTCCTCCGGGCTCAGGGAATCAATATAGAAGAACTGCCGGGAGCCCAGGTCGAAGCGGCTGGGAGAGCGTTCCGGAAGCCCCATCCTGCGCCACTCCCCCCAGGCCTCGGTGTAGCTCGCGTAGATCCGCACTCTGGCCATATTACCTCACAGCAGACGGTCCACCAGCTGGACCAGGTCCACGATCTCCAACGGCCTCCTTCCCTCGGCCCCGGCCCGCAGGTTGTTCACGCAGAAGGGGCAGGTGGTGACCAGCATATCGGCGAACGAAGCCTCATCCACCCTGCGCCCGGCTATCTCCCTGGAGAGCTCTGGATACGCGGAGCGAACGCCTCCGCCGCCTCCGCAGCACGCCGAGGTCTCACGGCTGCGGGGCATCTCCTTGAACACCGCTCCCGGGATCTTTCCCAGTACGGCGCGGGGCGCGTCGTACACATGGCAGTGGCGGCCCAGGTGGCACGGGTCGTGATAGGTGATGGTGCCCTCGAATGGCCGCAGCTTGAGATCCTTCTGCGCCAGGTACTCCGTGACGTGCAGCACCTCGAACCCCAGGTCCAGCTTCTTGGGGTACTCCTCCTTGAACATGCGGTAGCAGCCGGCGCAGGAGAAGATGACCCTCTCCACACCCAGGGCCCTGATGCTCTCAACGTTCCTCATCCAGAGCCGCTCGACCTCCTCCTCGGCGATGCCGATGCGCTGCAGGACCGAACCGCAGCAGTTCTCGTCGATGACCGTGAAATCCTCGCCCACCTTGCGGAGTATGGAAAGAGTGGCATCGGCCAGCGCCCTGTCGCGGTAGGCCGCGGTGCAGCCGACGAAGTATCCCACCTTGGCCTTCCTCGGTTCGAGCCCCAATGTCTCCGGGACGCCCCTCCTCTCCCCATAGGGGTTCCCCGTGGCGGCCACCTTGTCCGCCAGGGCCCTGTGCCGGGGGAGGATGTGTCCGGCGGCCACCAGGTCCCTGCGGGCGCTCTCCACCACGTCCACCACCGATATCTTGGAGGGGCACCTCCTCTCGCAGTCCTTACAGGTGGTGCACTGGTACAGATACTCCAGAACGGACGGGTCGGCGGGGACCTCCTTCTGCAGCAGGCCGTAGGCCAGCACCATGCGCCCCCTGGCGACCGAAGGGTCCCAGCCCACCCTCTGGAAGGTCGGGCACACGCTCTTGCAGAACCCGCAGTAGGTGCAGGTCATCAGCTCC
>MVPZ01000198.1 GCA_002067045.1 Methanomassiliicoccales archaeon PtaB.Bin134
GCGATCTGGAACGAGGCGCTGATGGCATCGAATATCATGCGCATCATGTCCGGGTCGTCCAGGACGAACTCCTCGATCGAGCCCCAACTGGTGAAGGCGTAGCTCAGGATGTAGACAGTGGGCAGGATGACGAAGAAAAGGAAGAAGATCACGATGAACGCGGTCCAGCCGGCGCGAAACCTCTTCCGGCTAATGACCGCTGTCAAGGAATCCCATCTGCCGACCGCCAGACACACACCCCGAAACTGCTTGGAGAAAAGTCTTTAGAAATAAATACCTAGTGAAGGACATCAGGCCTTGTGCGGATGCCCCACCAGCACCTCACCTTGGAGCGAACGCCCGTCCGCCACCTCCGCCCCCGGGCCCAGGAGGCAGTTGCGGACCGTGCAGCCCCGGCCCACCTTGGCCCCCTCCATGAGCACGGACCTCTCCACTGTTGAACCATCCATGATGGCCGACCCCCTCATGGCGCAAACGTGCGGTCCGACCCGGCAGTTGGAGAGAGAGGCGCCGTCGATGCGGTTGGCGCCGATGATCTGGCAGCCCTCCATGGAGGAGGGGGATAGCAACTCCAGTCCGTTCTCCAGAAGCTCCGACTGCGCGCGCAGGTAGCTCTGGGGGGTCCCGCAGTCCACCCAGTATCCCTGGAACCGGTGGCCGAACAGCCCCCGGTCCAGTATTTTCGGGAACACCGCCCTCTCCAATGACACCACACCCCCGGGAATGTGATCCAGAAGCTCAGGTTCGAAGACGTACACCCCGGCGTTGATGAGGTCGGAGACGGCCGTGCCGGGCGATGGCTTCTCCTGGAAGTCGATGATCCTCTCCCCGTCCATCCTCACCACGCCGAAGGCCGAGGGATCGGGGACCTGCCACAGGGCCAGTGTCCCTATGCCCCGGTTCCGGCGATGGAAGCGGATGAACGCGTCCATGTCCAGGGAGCTGACGATGTCCCCGTTGAAGCAAAGGAACGTGTCGTCCAGGTGCTGTCGGACGTTCCTGATGGCCCCACCGGTGCCCAGGGGCTCCTCCTCGTTCACCAGCAGCACCTTCCGTCCGCAGTCGTTCTCGCGGAAGAAGGACTCCAGGGCCTCCCTCATGTAGCTGACGGCCAGGACCACGGTGTCCACCTCCCGGGGGAGGGGATCGATGATATGCATGACCATTGGTTTGTGGAGAAGTGGTAGCAGGGGTTTAGGGGTGAAGTTGGTCAACGGCCTGAGCCTGGTGCCCATGCCCCCGGCCAGGATCAACGCTTTCATGAAGGATCAGAGCGGGGCTATGCTCACGACATTGTTCCCGCGCAGGATGACCGTGCCCAGACGGCGGGTCTGGTCCGCGGTGCGCTCCTCGGTCTCCTCCAGCACCATGTTCATGTACTCGTCGTAGCCGGTGAGCTTTCCTTCCAGGACCCGGTTGTCCTTGAGCAGGAGGGAGACCTTCTTGTTCAGGGTCTTCTCCATGAGGGCTAGAGGCATTACCATTTTATCACTCCCGTAGGCATCGTACGGTCACATTTAAACCTTTTCGCATGGACTGGACGCCCTCAAAGCTTGTATGAGAGCAGCCAGTCCCCGCCGGCGTCCGCGAGCGAGCACCGCACCAGGTCCTCGTGCATGGACACGCTGGAAAGGTTCATCAGCGACACCGGGCGTTTTACGCACCCCCAGTAGGCTATCGGGGCCGTGGGGGGTATGCGGGAGATGGCCCATCCCTTCATCTCCCGTTCCATCACATCCTCTGCTGCTTTGATTCCATCCACTCCTTGATCTCTTCCTTCTTCGTTCCCAACCCGAACTTCTCCGAGAACTCCCGGGTGGTGCTGAGCAGCAGGGACTGCCCGGCGCGCTTCCCGGTCACCAGCCCCATCCTCCTGAGGGCCTTGACCTTCTCGTAGACCCCTGAGCCAAGCATCTTGGCCAGGTCGCTCTGCAGTATCGGCTGGTTGTAGGCGATTATCGAGGCGGTCTTGAGCACGTCCGGGGACATCTCCATCTCCGCGAAGGGCATGGCGTAGTGATTGTACTCCGGCCTCAGCTGCAGGGAGTAGCGCTGGCCTATCTTGGCCACCTCGAAGGCCGTCCCGCGCTCCTGGTACTCCTGCTCCAGGCGCCTGATCTCCTTGCGCACGGTGTCGGGGCTGACCCCGCACATGTCGGCTATGTCCGCGGCCCGCAGGGGCTGCGAGGCGGCGAACAGAACGGCCTCCACCGCCCTCTGCACTTCACATCACCAGCTGGGCCGTCACCGGGGCGGCCTCCGCCTCCGGTCTGTCCACCAGCTTGCCCATGTCCCAGGGAAGCTTCATCTCCAGGTATACCTGCCCGTAGGGCATCTGGTCCTGCCATAGCGCGATCTTGCCGCTGCGGGCCAGGAACAGCAGGGACACGAACACCTTGATGCGGTCCTCCTTGTCCCCCTCGAACAGGTCCTCCAGGGCGATGGGTCCGGACCCGCAGCGCTCTATGCGCTCCCAGGTCTCGGCGACGTCCTTCTCCTGGTCGTCGCTGTGGCTCTTGCCGTCGAAGCGGACCTGGGCCTTCATAAGCTGCTCGCGCACCCTCTGGCGGTTGATGGCTATCTCCACCTCCTGCTGGGCGGTGTCGAATGCGTCCAGGAGGTCGACGAGGGAGACCGGGCGGGTGCAGCGGTGCCGCACCACCTCGGTGAGCTCGACCCCCTCGGGGATGACGAGGTCCAGGCAGGGGCCGGGCTGCTCCGCGAACGCGTCCAGGGATTCCATGTCCCAGTCCCCGAAGTACATCTCCTCCCTCCTCTCGTTGAGGGAGAGCACCTCCCGGGACTGCATGTGCAGAATGCTCCAGGCCATGTGCATGAGCTTTCCAGCCACGATGAAGTCCACCTCCTCCTGGTGCATCCTCTGGCCGTACAGCTTGGCGAACTTCATGAGGTCCACGTCCCAGGGGTCCAGGTCGTTGCTGAGCACCAGCTCGAAGACCAGCTGCAGGGAGCGGTCCAGCGGCTCGCGTCCGGCGATCTGCTTCTCCCCCTCTGCGGTGCGCAGCAGGTCCAGGTAGCGGTCGATCTTCTCCGCTCCCCGGCCCTCGTCGATCAATGCCTTGTGGAACATCAGGTGTCCCAGTACGTTGTCCAAGCTTGCTGCCTCTATCATGCCCCATCCCTCCTGACCTTTTCCTCGGGTAGTCCGATCTCCTTCTCCAGCTCGCTGAAGTCGCCGATGTTCGGCTTGAATATGACGTTGGATATGCCCCCCGCGGGCTTGGTGACGCCGATTATGTGATCGGCCTTGTTGAGGGTGACCTTCCTCAGGGAGATCTGCACGAACTGGGCGGTGGAGCTGCTCTTCTTCACCCGGTTGGCCACCATCTCCGCGTTCACTGCGTCCAGGAACATGTCCACCTCGTCCAGCAGGTAGAAGGGCGAGGGCTGCCATTCCTGAAGGGCGAAGATGAAGGCCAGGGCGGTCAGCGACTTCTCCCCTCCGCTCAGCGCCTCCAGCCTGAGCACCTTGCCGTTGCGCGGACGGGCCTTGATCACCAGCCCGCCCTGGAAGGGGTCCTGGGGGTTCTCAAGGAGCAGCTCGGCCTCCCCGCCGCCGGAAAGTTCCGCGTACACGCGGCGGAAGTTGGAGTTCACCGAATCGAACACCTTCAGCAGGTTGACCTTCTTCCTTTCGTTCAGCTGGTCGGTGAGGGCCACCAGCTGGTCCCTCTGGTCCTCCAGCCGCTTGGTCTCGGCCCGCAGCTCCACGTGGCGGGCCTTCTTCTCGTCGTAATCCTCTATGGCCCTGAGGTTCACCGCCCCCATCCCGCTGAGCGCGTTCTCGCAGAGGGTGATCTCCGAGCGTATGTCATCCAGAGGGGGCAGCGGGAAGTTCACGGTCACGTTGTGCTTGGATATCTCCTGCATGACCTCCTGAAGCCTCTCCTCGGCCAGGGTACGCTTGGTGCTCAGACCGATCATGAAATCGTTGGATGTCTCCATCTTGGTCAGGACCTTCTCCCGGTCGGCCTGGGCCTGCCCCTTCTGCCCCAGGAGCTTCTCCTTCTCGTCCCGCAGGGCGGTGATCTCCCGACCCATGGAGTCCTCGATCTTCTTGAGGGCCGCCAGCTCCACCCGCAGCTTGCTCTCCTTCTCCGCGGCGGTCCTGCCCTGGGCGTCCAGATGGCCCAGCCTCTCCCTGAGCTGTAGCTCCTGGTCCGCCATCTCCTTCAGGCGCCTCTCCCGGTTCTCCGCGCCCAGGCGCATGGACTCGTGCCCGCTGCGGGCCTCCGAGAGGGTCTGCGACACGGACACCAGTGATGACTGGGCGTCCCTCAGCTTCTGTGACAGTTCGGCCGGAGCTATCTCCAGCAGGCGCTTGGACCGGGCCTCGCGCTCCTCCTTGAGCTTATCCAGATCGGCGGACATCCTGGTGATCTGCAGCCCGACCTCGGCGGCCTGGGCCACCGCCCTCTCGCGCTCGGCCTGCTTGGCCTCGGCGGTCTCGGTCACCCGCTTCAGACGGGCCTTCTGCTCCGCAAGCTGCTTCTGCAGCCCTTCCAGCTCGATGCCCTTTCCGCGGTCCGCGCCGCCTATCTCCCTTATCTTGGAATCCAGCTCGGCGACCTCTTGGCGTATGGCCATGAGCTCCGTGGAGATCTTGTCCGCCTGCTCGGTGGCCTTGCGCAGCTCCTCGCCGACCTCGTCGGCCTTGCCCTTGGCCGAACCGAACTTCAGCTTGCTTCCCTCGACCGTCCCGCCGACCATGGCCCCGGAGGCCTCGATGAGCTCACCGCCCACGGTGACCAGGCGCACCCCGCCCATCAGCCGACGGGCCTCCTGGAGGGTATCCACCACCACGGTGTCCCCGAACACGTACCAGAAGGCCGCGCGATACTCCGGATCGAACTTGATCAGGTCTATGGCGAATCCGGCGGCCTCCCGCTCGGCCAGCAGGGCCTTGCCCCGCGGCTTGCCGTCCAGCATCTTGTTCAGCGGAAGGAAGGTCGCCCGGCCCAGGTCGTTCCTCTTAAGGAAGTTGATGGCCGTGGAGGCCACCTCGTCATCCTCCACCACTATGGACTGCATGCGTCCACCGGCGGCGGTGTTGAGCGCGACCTCGTACTTGGGATCCACGTCAGCCAGCTCAGCGATGGTGCCGTGGACGCCTTTCATCTCCCCGCGGTCACGGGCCTCCAGCACCGCCTTCACCGCGCGGTTGTACCCCCGGGCCACGTTGACCGCGGCCTCCTCCTCGGCCCTCAGGTGGTTGTACTCCCTGGTCAGGTTCCTGACGGCCTGCTCCAGCTCG
>MVPZ01000199.1 GCA_002067045.1 Methanomassiliicoccales archaeon PtaB.Bin134
GGAGCCAGCGCTCCAAGCGACGCTCCCCTGGCCTCCCAGGACCAGGTCCACGGCCCCGCTGGCAGCGTCCGCCCCTGGCAAAGGTAGGGATACCAATAGCAGCAGCAGAGCTAAGCAGGCCGCGGCCGTGCCGAGGGGTCGTCCCCGCCTCATACGGGACGGTAGTATATCCTCACCTCTTCCAACACAGGGGTCACGCCCGGTGAGTCGCTCGTCAAGACCGCCCGCCACTGCGCATACCGCCCCTCTGTGCCCTCCAGGGATGCGTAGGTGCCGCTGCCCAGAACCTGCCATCCTGCATCCGGCTCTCCGAACGAAAGGTTGTCGGACACGCGTATCTCCAGGCTCACGGTTGTGGAGGATGGGAGGGTCCGGTCCCAGAAGGCGTGATCGAACTTCGCCCCGTCTGTCCCCGCATCATGGACCGCTGAGGTGAATGTGCCCGTTCCCGTGGAGGCGAGGATGATGCTCCCTGGGAAGGTCGCCAGGTCCACATTTACGCCTGTGCCGGCCGCAAAGTCCAGCTGTGCGGTCTGCCTCCAGGAGGAGGGAGTCCAGGCGGCGAAGTTGTTCCCTGCGGAGACTTCGGTGTCCACGGCAGTGCACAGAACCTCGCCTGCCCCCATGGAGAAGACCAGCACGGCAACGAGCAGGGGTGCCCAGCACCTGCGGGGTATCATTCGCCTCCCTCCTTAGGACCCTGGGCGCCGCCCTTCACGATGACCTCCTTGGCCTCGCTGAAGACCAACAGGGCTCCTAGGAGGATGATGAAAGCCCAGCCAAGGGGCCCTTGCAGGAAGCTGACCACGTGACCCAGATAGGGTACGGTGAACGCTACCTTCCCCTCAACGTCCGCGTAGGCCACGGCATGCGGGTCCGCGTCCTCGTTGGCATCGCCCTTAGTGACGATGGTGGCGTTGGCGCCATCGATCGCCATTATACGATGGCAAACAAAGGACCCATCTGAGGTACGATAGCAGGCTACATCCCCCACCTCAAGGTCCTCGGGCCGCTCCGGGGAGGTCACGGCCAGATCCCCCACGTTTATGGCAGGGGACATGCTTCCGGAACGCACCACGTCCAACCTCCATCCGAAGGCTGGTGCCAGGGTGCCGGCCAGCGCCAATGCTAGGAACGCTGCTACCGCGACGGTCCCAATATGACGTGGCCTGACCCTCACATCAACCCTCCATGACCTCGCTCGTCCAGCTCTAGGTCTGGGTCAAGGTGTACTCGATGCTGAAGGTACAGATGTCGCCCTGTATATCGTTCCCCACGGAGGTCGGGATCAGGTACTTGATGGACACTTTGGAGGTGGCCCCTCCTGCGAGCGAGCCCAGGTTCCAGCTAGTGTTGGCGGAGTTGACCGTGCCGCTGTAGGCGGTGGTCTCCGTCCCGTCGACCAGCCCGTTGCTGTTGCTGTCCACCCACACGGTGATCATGAGATTATCCCCAAGCTCACCGGCGTCGGTGCCCAACAGCGCCTCCGGCTCCGGTGTGGAACCAGGTCCATTGTTGATGTTCGTCAGACGCCCGCTCAGAGTACCGGGGGAGTTGCCGGCGTTGGTCAGCAGCATGGTTCTGAACCCCGTGGAACCAGGGACCAGGTTCTCGGCAGTGAACTCGGTAGAGGCCCAGGGGTTCTGGGCGTCCACGGTCAGATCGATGGTCCCGGCAGTGAACGAGTTGCCGCTGCTGGTCTCGGTATCGTTGAAATACGCGTACAAGGCCCCGCTGCTCATTACAGCGACCATTGACAGCGCAAGAAATGCGATGATAGCTCTTCTCTTGATCATGTACCCATCTCTCATCAGGTTGCCGAGGATGGACCTGCTCGGTTCCCGGGACCCGTTGGACGAGGTTACAATATAACAGTTAGTATCTTGTTCGCCATCTTGGTAATCAGCGGTAAATATCGGAAATAAAATGGATGGCCAGCACTCTTAAGCAATGAAACTACCAACTACAAAGAGAGACGGTGGGCGATCGCCCCCACCACCGCGCCCATGGCGGTGCAGGTCTCCAGTGAGAAACCTCCAGGGGTGATGTCCAAGTGTTTTCGGGCCATTTCGAACACCTCCCGGGGAGCGCCCTTAGGCCCCAGCCCGAAGACCACCATGACGCTCCTCCCCTGCCTCAGGAGGGCGATGACATCGTCCACGCTCACCTTCTTCCCCTCCTCCGGCTTACGGGTGGTCAGTATCGCGTCTCCCAGCTGCGGGGGGAATCCCCTGTTTGGGTAGGGGAAGGTCTGGAACCGACCCTTGGAGGTGAGCTCCCTGAGGAACTGGCCGTTCTCGCCAATGGAAGTGGTGGTGGCGACCCAGTCCGCGATCTCCTGTGGGGTGCCCAGGTCCTGGGGGAAGGGGAACCCGAAGGTCACGAGGTTGAATTCGAAGGCCAGGGCCAGAGGTCCCGCCCGTGCCAGGGCCCGGCGGTGGGCCTCACGGAAGTTGCGGGGATCGTAGGAGTTATAGAGTGCGATGGTGGGACGGCCCAGGCGCGACATGGTGCTCAATGGGCGCGATTGCCTGTGACCTCATAAAAGGTGCGCCCGTCGAAAAAGGGATTAAGGGTTTGGACCTGCTCAGGCAAGGTCCGAGCTGGTGTCCAGCATCTTCGCCCACTCATATTTCCGGCGCCTCTTGAGGTCCGTGTTGTGGTAGACGTAGCTGAATATGAGGGGCACGACCGTGGTGGCCTCGGCGTATACCATCT
>MVPZ01000200.1 GCA_002067045.1 Methanomassiliicoccales archaeon PtaB.Bin134
TGGAGATGAGCGACGAGAAGGGGCAGGACGACAAGATCCTGACCGTGGCCTGCGGCGACCCCCGCAACAACCAGTACCTGGAGCTGGAGGATGTCCCCCAGCACCTGCTTGACGAGATATCGGAGTTCTTCAAGACCTACAAGCGGCTGGAGGAGAAGAAGGGGACCAACGTCATCGGATGGCAGGGCCGGGCTCGGGCCACCGAGATAGTGTCCGACTCCCTCACCGTGTTCCGGAACAAGTTCGGGTACAAGTGACCTCAGAAACGCCTTTCCCATAGCAGCCTATCGCCGCAGGCGGCGCGCACCCGCCCAGCCATCTCTTCTATTCCTGACCGCAGCTCGACCCGATGGCCCCCCTGAAAATGCTCCGCGGCTATCATTGCCCCTACCAGGTCGTCGTTGCCGGGAAGAAGCCTGAACACGTAGGAGCCGGGATACAATATATCATCGCTGGAGATCCCGTCCTCATCCCCGTCGGTTATGGCTATGACCGGAACGCCCAGGCGGTACAGCAGTGCGGCGGCGATCTTGCTGGTGTCGTCCCCCACGGTCACCACGTACGCCGCATCCCGGCAGCGGTACACCGCCTCCTCGGCGCAATGGTCAATGAGGCACGCCACCACTCCCTTCGAACGCAGGCAGCGCGGCGTGGCCCTGGTCCTGCGCACCTGGCCGGAGCGGATGATGGCCGATGGCAGATCGAAGCGGCCCAGCCTCTGGACCCCGGTGGGCTTCAGCTCGATGCCCTCGACTTGCAGCTCCCCCGCGGGACCTTGACAGATTAGCACCTCCTCCCTGGTGGCCCGGCCGATCACATGGCCGTCGATCCAGATGTTCTCCCCGGGAACTACCCCGCTCAGCCTGCGGCCATGATCGGCGGGGAGCGTGGGCTCGCCCCTCAGGTCCAGGACCTCGTTGCCGAAAAGGGCCGGAACGCCGGCCAGGGAGGTGTCCTCCCCAGACCAGATGACGGTCAGCCCGTCGTCCACCTGCACCACGGGGATCGACGTCCTAGGTACCCTGGACATGACCAGGCGGCCGAACGCCAGCGCGGAGACGCGACCCTTGCCGTGATTGACCAGCAGGACGAGGTCCGAACCTTGCAGGGCCCGGGTTATGGCCATGGAGGGCAGCTCCCGGTCACCGATGGATATCGTTCCCTCGAGGCCGGCGTCGATGACCGCGGCCACTGCCGTGGCCCCTCCCACCCTGGCCTGGACATGGCCAAGGCTGGAGGCCGCCTCCATGACCCTGAGTGCCAGGCCACTGTCCACGGCCTCCGGGCCGTGCACGATGACCGATATCTCCTTCCTGGTCTTCATCCGACCGAATGAACGACGGCGGCCTATCTAATGATTGCCCAGGTATCAGCCCAGCTCTTCCTCTACCTCTTTCTTGCCTTCCTCGAGCTCCTCCTCCTGCTCGGGGTCCAGGAGCAGCAGCAACGCCTGGAACTCGCCCACGTGGGTCTTCTCCTCCTTGGCCACGTCCAGGAGGATGTGCCTTATCTTGTGGTCCCCGGTCATGGCCGCCAGCTGCTCGTAGAGGTTGATGGCGTCCAGTTCGGCGATGATCGCCGCGCGCAGTATCTCGCGGTCCATGTGGTCCGCCTTTACGTTGGCCAGGTCTATTGGTATCTTCGACAGCATGGTATCTGAAGGATGAAAAGGCCGCTTTGGGAACATAAGTCTGTTGGAGACATCATCCGAGACCCGGGAGAGACCGAGGCAGCAAGCGATATAACCGGACGCGTCGATGCCTGAGGGTCATGGCCGGCATATTGGACCGAGAGGAGGGGGGACCGGACCGCCTGATGCGGGTGGACCCTGTACCGGAGGCGATGGAGAAGGAGGCCCCCACCCCGGTGGCCGCGGTGGTGCTCCTGAGCGTGGGAGGAATGCTCATGTTCATGGGCCTGTTCTTCCTGCTCATCGCCAGCATAGCCCTGGGGGGCTTTCTGGTCCCCGCCCTGGCCATCATGGCCTTGGCTGGGCTGATGATGCTCGCCGGCTGGAAGATCTGGAGGGACCGCCGGGCCGCTCACCATGAGATGCAGAGGCAGGAGCGGGACCGCCTGCTGTGCGATTACTGCGGGGGGATGAACGCGGAGGGGGACCTGAAGTGCCGCTTCTGCGGCGCCCCGTTGCGCTGATCAGATGCCCAGGTAGCCGGTGTAGGTGGCCTTCTTGCACACCGGCAACTTGCCCTGCATGCATTTGTCAAGAACGTCGGACACCTTTCCCTCGCAGCCGGCATGGACCTTTATGCCCGCGGCCTCCAGCTGCTTCAGGGCGCGGGGCCCAATGGTACCGGTGATAACTATGTCCAGCCCCTCCTTGGCCAGCTCCGCGGCGGTCTTGATGCCGGATTCGCTGCCCCGCTTCTTGACCGAGTTCTCCACGCTGTGGTGGTTCTTGGGGTCGCCCTCGAAGATGATGAAGTATGAACTGCGGGCGATGGGCGCTATCTCACCGTCGAGATCTTTTCCTCTGGATGTGACCGCCATGCGGCATGGCCTTTCCCCGGCGTGAGAGGTGGATTTCTTACCTGCCATCTTTTAACACCGGGAAGAAAGTAGGCATCCGCCAATATCATCCTTTCGAACGGACCGCCGTGAATGTGGAAGGTTCTCCGGGAACGTAGATGCCATGCCAAGGCATGCCAGGCACTTTCAATGCGAGATCAGCAAAGGTTATCTAATCCCATTGAATCCCGAGATGGGGATAAGAATGGCCGATGGGGAAGAGATAGTCATCGACGTGAGGGGGCTGGTCCGGAAGTACCAGAGCAACAGCGGCCTCCTTCACCAGAAAAAGAAGGTCACCGTGGCCGTGGACCACATCGACCTGCAGGTCCGCAGGGGCGAGCTCTTCGGCCTTCTGGGCCCCAACGGCGCGGGCAAGACCACCACCATAAAGGTGCTCACCACCCTGCTGCTACCCACCGAGGGCAGCGTCAGCATACTCGGGTATGACGTGGTCAAGCAGTCTATGGAGGTTCGGAAGCGCATCGGCCTGATACTTGGAGGCGAGCGCGGACTGTACTACCGCATCACCGCCCGCCAGAACCTGCGCTACTTCGCGGACATCTACGGAGTTCCGCTGTCCATCAGGGACAAGAGGATCGAGGAGGTGCTGGAGAAGGTGAACCTCCTGGGCAAGGCCGACACTAGGGTGGAGGACTACTCGAGGGGGATGAAGCAGCGCCTGCACATAGCCAAGGGCATCATCCACGACCCCGAGCTCATATTCATGGACGAGCTGACCATTGGCCTGGACCCGGAGGCCGCCCGGGACGCCCGGGAGATGACCAAGGACCTGATCGGGGAGGGCAAGACCATTCTGCTCACCACCCATTACATGTACGAGGCCGACGAGCTCTGCGACCGGATAGGGGTGATCGCACGCGGGAAGATCGTGGCCCTGGACACCCCCAGGGGGCTGAAGTCCCTGGTCAAGGACACCTCGGTCATCGAGGTGGAGGGCTTCGGGATCACCGACAAGGACCAGGAATCGCTCAAGGCCCTGGATGGAGTGAGGACGGTCACCGCCAACATGTGCGAGGACAAGCAGACCCTGCGGGTGCAGGTGAGGGACCCGGTGGCCGTGCTGCCCAGGGTGACCCACCTCCTGGAGGACCGCAAGGTCATAGGCATGAAGGTGAAGGAGCCCACCCTGGAGGACGCCTACCTGTGGCTGGTGAGGGAAGATGCCTAAGCTCCGGGCCCTGTACGCCTCCATACGCCATCAGGCCTACATGTTCATCGCCGAGCCCCAGTGGATCATCCCGAACATCGTGGCCCCCTTCGTGCTGGCCATGGTGGTGCTCATGCTCTATCGGGAGCCGAGCCCGGAGGCCCTGCTGTACGCCGTGCTGGGCGGAGGCATGATGGGCATGTGGGGCAACACCCTCTACGCCTCCGGATTCTCCATACAGTCGGACCGCTGGTGGGGGACCGTGGATGCCATCTTCGCCGCCCCCAGCCCCCTCATCTGGATTATCGGGGGGAGGACCATCTGGAACGCCTTCATCGGTATCGTCAACGGGCTGTTCGTGCTGGTGGTGGCCATGCTGGTGTTCGACATGCCCCTGCAGGTGCACGACCTTCCCCTGTTCCTGCTGGCCTTCGCCCTGACCCTGCTGTCCCTGGCGGCCCTGGGCATGCTGTTCAGCGCCGCCTTCGTGCTCACCCGTTCGGCCCAGATCCTGACCAACGGCCTGGAGTACCCCATATACGTGGGCACAGGCAGCATGTTCCCCATCGCCCTGCTGCCCTACTGGACCAACCCGCTATCCCTGAGTCTGGCGCCCACCTGGGGCATAGACGCAATAAGGCACGCGGCCCTGGGGACCTACGAGCACGCATTCACCACCGGATACTGGGGGTCCATCCTGGCCATGGTCGGCCTGGCCCTGCTCTATCTGACCGTGTCAATATGGCTCTACAAGGCGGTGGACCACCGGGCCAGGAAGACCGCGAACCTGATGAGGTACTGAGATGACCGAATACTCCAACAATCCCCTGCGCGTGTTCTGGAGCTCGGCCGTGCTGGCCATGCGGGCGCTGTTCTCCTGGCTGAACCCAGCCATGTGGCTGACCCAGCTGCTGTTCATGTCCCTGTTCCAGATAGCCTTCTTCGTGTACGTGGCCACCTTCGTGAACAACTCGGAGGTGACCGTGGAGTACGTGGCCATAGGGAACGCGCTCCAATCCCTGGCCATAGTAAGCGTGTTCGCGGTGTGCAACATCACCGGGGAGGAGAAGAACCAGGGCACCATCGAGAACCTGCTTGTGTCCCCGGCCAACCGCTTCTCGGTCTTCGTTGGAAGGGCCATGTTCCAGGTGGTGAACGGGCTGGCCACGGTGGTCATCGCCTTCTTCTACGCTGCGGTGATATTCAACGTGGACTTCTCCAACGCCAACATGCTGGGGCTGGGGCTGGTGATCATAATAACCACCTTCGCCATGACCGGCTTCGGCCTCATGCTCAGCTCCTTGGGTCTGTTCCTGAGGACCTCCATGATCATCGCCAACATCTTCCTGTTCATCGGGCTGCTGGTGTGCGGGGTGAACTTCCCGGTGTCCTACCTTCCGTGGTTCCTGCAGCCCCTGTCGTACGCCATACCCATGACCTATGGCACCGACGCGGCCAGGATGGCCGTGGCCGGGGCCTCGCTGGGGGAGATGTCCGAGCTGCTGATGCAGGAGATGCTGGTGGGGGTGGTGGTGGTCATCGTCGGCTACGCGATGTTCCGCCTGTTCGAGCGCCTGGCCAGGAGCAAGGGGACCCTGGACCGGTTCTAGGCTGGTCAGGAGGGCCGGTGCAACGGGAAGGTGAGGTCGAACGCCGCCCCCTGCGGGCGGTTCTCCCGCACGGACACCGAGCCCCCGTACCGCCTCATGACCTTCCAGACGATGTAAAGCCCCAGGCCCGTTCCGCCGGAGCTTCCGTGCTTGAACCCCTCCTCGAATATCCGGGAGCGGACCTCCTCAGGGATGCCCGTTCCCCAGTCAATCACGCTCACCACGCATTCCTCCTCGCCAGTGGTTATCTGCACCTTCAAGCGTTCGGTCCCGCCATGCACCACGGCGTTGCGCACCAGGTTCTCCAGCACGGAGGGCAGGGCCTCGTCGGCCTCCACCAGGGCCGGGGGGCCTTCGATCGTTGACGGCAGGTCGAACGTCCCCAGGACCTTGGCCGCGACCTCTCTCACGTCGTAAACGCGGAAGCTGCGGCCGGAGAGCAGCCCGGACTCCAGCGTTTTCATGTTCTGAATGAGCTTGATGGCCCTGGCCACGGCGTTCTCCGCCAGCCCCAGGGCGCGTTCCGATCCCTTCATGCGGTACAGTTCCAGGCCGCCTCCGGTGACGGTCAGTTCGTTCATCAGGTCGTGGCGCATGGTCTTGTTGATCAGCCGTATGGCGTCGTTGGTGTCCAGCAGGCTCTGCTCCATGCGCTTCCGCTCGGTGATGTCCTTGAACACGATGACCAGCCCCAGCAGCCTGTCCTGCTCGTCGATGATGGG